>JAQVLM010000084.1 GCA_028704125.1 Opitutales bacterium | reverse complement strand
GCCGGTTGGTTTGCGTGATGTTCCATATCTCCTGGACCAGTGTGTTGCGCATGTCTGCGTCATCCGCCAGATGGGCGATTCCGCGGTCCGCAGCGGCCAGGAGTTTGTGGCTGGGTACGTCGCTGCGGAAGATTTCAAATTCCCCGGCGATGAAGCCGTTTGATTTCGGGCGAAGCGCACCCCAGACATCCGCAGTGACGAAGCCCTCCTGAATAGCGGAGGCGGCACCCAGTTGGGTGCAGGTCGGGTCGAGCACGAGGGGGGCCGATAGGCATGAAATGAGGGTCGGGTCCAACTTGAGATTGAGCGAGTTGTTGAGTACAACCGGATCTTTGAATCCAGCAATGACAATACCGATTCCGGTCACAAGAGGCATGGTGGGCAGCCCGATGCGGTTGGCCAATACCTGGGATCCGCGACCATACATGGGCAGCCCCCAAAGGTGAACGCCAACCGAGATCCCCGCGTTTGCGTAGGCATATTTGCTGGAGCGGATGGTATTTTCGGATACGAGGGTATTGGAGAAATCGCAGGTGATGCTTTCATCCAGCGCGTTGCGGCAGTCAACTTTAGGAGCACCGCAATCCAGAGGTGAGCTGGTGCAGAGACATTCGGATCCCGCATTGTGGTCCAGCGTGATTCCGCCCCACCCATTGTTGCCTGCGAAGAAGATGTCATTTCCGACGATTTGGGAGTTCTGGCGGCTGGGCATCCAAGGGTTGAAAACGACAATACCAACGTCTGACGGATCGACGATGGCGTTTTCGGTGATATGTGCGTCGGAGGCTGTGGAGCTGATTCCATCGGTGAAAAAGGATTCCACCAGGTCCCGATTGGCGCTGTAGCAGGTGATGATGTTGCGGGTGATGCGGGCTGCTCCAGGCGCCCACGCGCCGTCTGATCCACGCGTCAGAATATTGGTCCATCCGGAACTGTCCGAAATTTTGCATGCGATGATCTCGGTCGGGGTGTCTCCGGAAGGAGAGGAAACCAACACAATGTTCACTGCATTCGTGTTGCGGGCTGAGGAGCTCGCATTTGCAACCAGCAGAGAAGGGTCGTCGGTCCGCAATTGACTGCGGCGCCCATCCACCCAAACGCCCACAAGGCGGGATCCGGGTTGCAGCCTCACGAGCTCGCCGTCAAATACGTTGGCCCTTACGATCCTTGCCATCTTGGCATACTGATTCGGTTTCTGGAAGAGCTTGGAGGCGCTGGTTGAATCAAAAGTGGCGAGCGTGACGTTAGCCGGGACTTCCAATGTGCCATCCAGTTCGATCAGCGCACCTTGCGCGAGGTAGCAGGTTCCACCGGCGGGTGTTTGGTTCAATGCAGCCTGGAGGTCGGCGAGGTAGCCGTTACCCTGGCCTGTGCTTCCCAGCGTGGGCCGATGGGATGGACGGTTGGCAAAATACCCGTGTCCCGTTGGTCTGGCGATCATGCTGTTCACACGATCCTTGAATTCCTGCGAACGGACCAGGTCTTTAACAATAGTGTCAAGGTTCCCTCCGCTGCGCTCGACCTGGGCGGCAAGAACCCGCATCTCTTCTGTCGATGGCTCCCTCAGGAGTAGGGACCGATACAATACATAGGCGGTTTCCGGGCTTGAATACTTGAGGCCACGCCATTCCTGGGATCGGAAGAAAGCCAACGCCACGCCCTCGGCGGATGGAATCTCAAAATTCTCGGTGGCGAATCCTTTCTCGTAACGGTTCCATTCTTCCGCGCTCGGAAGCCGTCCAAGAATTTCGGTGTGCAGCTGGGAAAGAAACTGCGGAGGAGATGCATGCAGACCGCAGACTGCCAGGAGAGCGGTCAAGAGGGGTATAGCTGAATACTTCATATTGGGAAGAATGCGGGATAATATGAACGTCCCGATTCACGATCATTCATCACGGAACCTTTTGTGTGTCAAGAGCCTCTGAGAAAATGCCGATTTTTTACAATATCGCGGTCGTCTGCAATACGGTATTTTGTCAGTATTGTAATCAGAAACCTGACGATCAGATCCGTTTGGATATCGGCACGAACGGGGTTTTCTTGAGCTGCAACTGCGGTTCGAGGGCTCAGGCGATTCGGTCTCCGCGACCGAATTCACAGCGGCGGTGCGCTTCCATGAGGTCTTCAATGGTGTGGACGTCCGGCTCCAGCACTCCGGGATCCGGGAATTGCTCGGCACGGATGTCCCATGGGTCCCCATAGTTGTCGAGGCATTGGCGGGTCTGAGCCCATACGGCGAAAGGAACCGAGAGCGCTTCCCCCCGGGAGTTGGTGGATGCGATTTCCACGGCTCTGCGGATGACCGATACATCGCACAGGGGGAAGTTGATGTTGTAGTTGACGTGGATGTCTCCGTAGCATTCCTCCATGATGTGCCGGAAAACCGGAACCGATGGCACCTTGTCTCCGGCCAGCGTTTCTGGTCTTTTCAGAACCCGGACTCCAAGATCCGATACCTGCCTCGCAATAAGATCGCTTTCGGTCGAAAGAACGACTTCGTCAACGATTTCACTGCTGAGCAACTTGAGCACTCCCATTCTCACGAGGGGAACCCCACAGAAGGGGAGTAGATTCTTGTAGGGCAGTCGTTTGCTGCCCAGTCGGGCGATTACGGATCCGATGACTCTCATTGAGATGAGGATGTCTCTACCAGATAAGAGGGCAAATTGAATTCGAAAAATTGACGATTTCAGTGTTTTGGGTTGCAATTGTTAGCAGAGCGTGCGATTTAACGCTAAATTCTTTTTAACCCCCTTATCCCGCTATTCATCATGTTCAATGCAATACGAAGAATCACCCGTTTACTATCAATCCCCACAGCTCTTGTCGCATCGGGCGCCTGTCTTATTGCCCAGGACGCTCCTGTTCCGATGAACATCAACCATGGCGATATTTCCGGTGCAGTGGTAAAACCGGCCGCACCGGAGTGGGTTCACAATGCGGTGTTCTATCAGATCTATCCCCAGATATTCTATGACACCAACGGCGATGGGATCGGTGATCTCGAAGGGATTATCCGTAAATTGGACTATGTCAAAAGCCTCGGTGTGGACGGAATCTGGATCAACCCGTTTTTTGAATCGCCCTTCAATGACGCGGGATACGACATTTCCGATTACTACAAGGTGGCTCCGCGATACGGATCCAACGAGGATGCGCGCCGTTTATTTCAGGAGGCGGAAAAGCGGGGATTGCGCATTCTGTTTGATTTTGTTCCGAGCTATACTTCGATCGAGCATCCATGGTTCAAGGAATCCGCAAAACAGGAACCCAACCGGTATTCGAACTGGTATATCTGGAATGACAACACGTGGATGAATCCTCCCGCGGCTTTTGCGGATGCCTTTGTCAAGGGATACAGCCGCCGTAATGGTCAGTTCATGCGAAACTTTTATTGGAGCCAACCCGCACTGAACTTTGGTTTCGCCAACCCCGAGGAGCCATGGATGCTCCCGGTGGATCATCCGGATGTGTTGGCGGTGCGCGAGGAGCTCAAGAAGGTGGTGCGATTCTGGATGGACATGGGCGCCCACGGGTTCCGGGCCGATATGGCAGGGGCACTGGTTAAGAACGCCAACATCACCGGAAACGATCAGTTTTTCAATACGCGGGACAATCACACGCTCGGTTTCTGGAGGGAGATCCGCCAGATGTTCGACAAGGAATACCCGGACGCATTCATGGTCTCCGAGTGGTCCGGACCGGAGGATGCGCTCAATGGTGCCTTCCATGCTGACTTTTTCCATTGGTTCCCGGGTTACAACGATCTGACCCAGAAGGAAAGCTGGCGGATCCTCAATGGCCATTCCGAGGGGCACAGTTTCTTCGACAAGGAGGGCAAAGGCAACATCACGGCCTTTCTGGTATCCTACATGGACCAATACCAAAAGACCCGTGATAAGGGATACATTTCGATTCCCATGGGCAATCATGACAACGCCCGCATCAACGTGGACCGCACTCCCAAGGAGCTCGCCATGATCATGGCATTCGGGATGACCATGCCAGGATTGCCCTTCATTTGGAATGGAAACGAAATCGGGATGCGCCAGCTCTACGATCTCCCACATGTGGAGGGCGCCTACAAGCCGCGTGCCGGCAATCGCACCCCCATGCAGTGGGCTCCGGAAAAGAATCTTGGATTTTCCGAAGCGGATCCGTCCAAGCTCTATTTGCCGGTTGATCCGGCTCCGGATGCACCCACGGTGGCAGCTCAGGAGTCCGACCCGGACTCGTTGCTCAACAACGTGCGCCGCTTGATTACTTTGAAGAAATCTGAACCGGCACTGTCCGCTTATGCCGAGTTTGTTCCGGTTTATGCTAAGCCGAACGGTTACCCGTTTGTCTATGCCCGGGCCTCGGGCGATGACATCGTGCTCTGCGTGTTCAATCCGGCGGAACGCGAGGAACGCGCGGAATTCACCCTGAATGTTTCCGTCAAGGGTATGCACCTACTCGCTGGCGATAAGCTCAAGTATCAGGTCGATGGAAAGTCGATATCGATAGATACGGTTCCGGTTTCCTATGCCATCTACAAACTGGAGCTTCAGGAGCCGCGTTAACAGATAGTTTTTTAGATGCGGATCCCCTCTTCCTTTGGGGTTGAAGGGAGAGGGGATTCCTCCGCTCCGGATTTCTGCGAGAGTCCGGAGCTTTTTTTTGACAGGACTCACAGGATTGGCGAAGAAGACAATCAACCACTGATAAAGATGATGAACACTGATATGGAATGACTCGGGATATTCTCTAATCGGTGTGTTTCTTTGGCGTTCTTCGATCTGTGGCGGGATATGCGGAGGTTGGAACGAAGGACGCGAGCAGGGATGCTCCCGATACTATAGGGATGTCAGTTTTCCCAGAGGCTGCGGCTTCAACCATTCGACGAAGCTCATGACCAAGCCCGTAGTCCGCTACTATGGGCTTTCTATTTGTGGGGACCTTGATTAATAGCGATTTTTGACGATTCCGGAAAAAGCAAAAACGAGCGGGACGGATTTCCATTATTCAAAGAACGGAAAGCGCTGATTGTTTGAGTAGATTTCAGGCGTATTTCATATTATCGGTGGAATATGACTAGGCGGCGGCACCGTCGCTGCCCCTCAAAAGGTAAATGTAGCGCTTCATGTTGTAGGCGAGATTGCACAGCCCCACGCCTGCTGCGTTACGGGCCATTCCGATATAACGCAGTTCAGGGCCGCCCATACTGTTTTCGATGTAGCCGAACATGTGTTCGACCAGACAGCGGATCTTGGACTTGAGTGAATTGAACTCCTTGGAGCTTTCACTCAATGGTTTGTTGCGATAGGCTTTCTCGTGGATGAAGTTGGTAACGCCAAGGCTTTCAAGGCGTGCTGCGAACTGCTCGCCGGCGTAGGCGGAATCGGCGAATATTCTCTCCCCCTTACATTTCTCGTCGACGAGATCAAAAAGAGCTTGAGAGTCATGCACGCTGGCATCGGTCACCAGATAGTCGGTGATCAACTTGGACTCAGCGTCGGCTTTCACATGATCCTTGTATCCGTAAAATGGTATCGAGTTCTTCTTGGTCCAGCGGGCATCCACGTCTTTCTGGCTGAGCTTATTGGGATGGTTCTTCCACTCGTTGGGTGTTTGCCCTTCGCGCACCAAGTCATTTTCCTGCCGGGTGTTGCGCTGCCTGGGTACCTCGACGAAACTCGCGTCAATGATACTCCCGGCCTTTGTAATGAGGCCTTTCTCGTTGAGCATGCCAGTGAATAGATCGAATAGTCCTTTGACAGCATCGGCCTTTACCAGAGCTTCGCGAAGCTTCCACACCGTAGTGAAGTCCGGGGCACTTGCCCCAATTGGAAGGTCCAGAAAACGACAGAAGGAAAGCCGGTCGTTGATCTGATACTCGACCTGCTCGTCAGAAAGATTGTAGAGGCGCTGCAGTATCAGGATCTTGAACATGAAAACCACATCCAGTGCCTTGCGTCCGGCTTTGGATTGACGTGGCTTCTCAAAAACCTTCTCCAGAGCATCGCGAAACAGTTCAAAATCAATGTATGCCTTTAGCTCCACCAACGGGTCATTGAGCTTGTCCAGTTTCCTGTGTCGTTGCGACTCGTCGAAAAATGATCATTGACACCACTTCATCCTCCCCTCTGTTGTATGCGCGTATCCTGTTGCGGTGCAATAACTTAATATATCACGCCGACCGGATGTCATTCCGGTGATAATCGATTGTGTTGCCAAAAAAACAACCGGGACAGCCTCACATGCTGTCCCGGCGCGATTACGTCTTTCTGGGAGGGATGTCTGGTGCATTGCACCACTTACAATTATCGGCCGGATGCCTCAAAACTTGAGAAAAATCGGTCTGTGATCCGTCTGCAATTCCGGCTGAAAGCGACTGCCAATGATCCATCATGGCTTGGAAGAGGGTTTCGCATTCGAAAGGCCAGATGGTGGGCTCATCCATTCTCCATTTGGGATGGTTTCCGATGATGTCGCGTGCCCATGAAAAGTAGGGATCGTCGTCCGTGCGGAAGCATAGCTTGCCTTCGGGCGTCATGAATGGGTGGATGAGATCCAAAAACGATGGCTGGATTAGCCGCCGCCGGTGATGTCGTTTTTTTGGCCAAGGATCAGGGAAGAGCACCATGATCCAGTCGAAGGAGACCGATGGGGGTAGAATCTCGATGAACTCGATCGCTTCCGCCTTGATGAAGTGAAGGTTGTTGAGCTGCCGTTTGGTTGCTTTGAGTTGGGATTTGGCGACTCGTTGCGAGATGATGTCCAGACCGATGCAGGTGGTAGCGGGGTGGGCAGTCGCATAGGCGGTCAGCCAGTGGCCGTGTCCGCATCCGATCTCGAGCACCGCATGTTGGGCTGTGCTGAGGATGGGATCCATGCGGGCTCTCAGTTCCAGTTGCCGGTTGCTGCGTCTGATAAGCGCATGGCGAAGCCCTTCGGGAGTAGACGTATCGGTTGGAACGGATTCGTTAGGACTATGGCTGGGCACGGTATCGATCGGTTCAAGGATGGATAGGGATGCTCGCGGCGGTGGGCTATTCGCCGATTAGAGTAATGACGAGTGAGCGGCTGTGGGGTATGCTCCGGTGCTCCCAAAGGAAGAGCCCCTGCCATGTGCCGAGAAGGAGCCGGCTTTCTGCAAAGGGAATGTTTTCGCTGCTGCGGGTGAGTGCCATGCGGATGTGACTGGACATGTCGTCCGGGCCTTCCATGGTGTGGGTAAACCAGGGTGTGTTGTCGGGCACCATTTTTTCCAGAAAGCGTTCCAGGTCGGCACGTGCCGATGGGTCCGCGTTTTCCATCAGGACCAGACTGCAGCTGGTGTGTTGGCAGAGCACGGACGCCAGACCTCGCCGCAGTCCGGAGTCGCGGAGCGTGGCTTCAAGGTGATGCGTGACGTCGGTCATCCCTTTGCCGTGGGTGTTAATCCGAATGGTTTTCTGATACACAGACATAACGTGAGTGGATCGCCGTTATGAGGAATGGCGACCGGTTTGCAGAAACATGGCTTGGATTATCCCTGAGTCGAGAGCCAACGCTCGGTTTCGATGGCTGCCTGGCATCCCATGCCTGCGGCGGTGATCGCCTGCCGGTAGTGGTGATCCGCGCAGTCTCCGGCAACAAAGACGCCGGCTTTTGCGGTGCGCACCTGACTGTGGGACTCGGGAATGAAATAACCTTCGTCATCGAGGGGGAGCTGTCCTTTGAAGGCAGATGAATTTGGGATGTGCCCGATCGCAATGAAAACCCCCTGAAGTGTGATCTGACGCGATTTCCCGGTAGTTTTGTCCAAGGTGGTGAGCGAGGATACAAAACCTTGATCGTCCGGGTTGATGGACTGCACGGTGCTGTTCCATACCATTTCGATCTTGGGATTGGAGAGTACGCGGTCCGCCATGATTTTGGACGCTCTCAATTCATCACGACGGTGGACGAGGTATACTTTTGAGCAGAAGCGGGTAAGGAAGAGTGCCTCTTCGCAGGCCGAATCTCCTCCGCCGATGACGGCCACATCGCGGTCGCGGTAAAAGGCACCATCGCAGGTTGCACAGGTCGTCACTCCCTTTCCACCATACATTTCTTTTTCACCGGGAACGCCGAGCATGCGGGGCGACGCTCCGGTCGCAACGATCAGGGCCTTTGCAGGGTAGCTGGCGTTTTCGGAACGAAGGGTGTTGTTACCCGGTGTGAGCTCCACTGATGTGATGACATCGCTGACAAAACGGGCGCCGAAGCGGGTGGCCTGTTTTCGGAGGTTATCCATAAGCATGAATCCATCGATCCCTTCCGGAAATCCCGGGAAATTCTCCACTTCCGATGTTGTCGTCAATTGGCCACCGGGAAGCACGCCTTCGATTACAAGCGGGTTGAGGTTGGCGCGCGCGGTGTAGATGGCCGCAGTGAGGCCGGCGCAGCCGGAACCCAGGATGATCACGTTGTTGGATTCAGATTCAGATGGCATATGCCCATAGCAAACGCAGGAATCGGAAGGATTCAATTGAAAACCGTGTGGATTTGTCGGAAGCAGGGAAGTCCGGCGGGATGCTGCGATTGGCGGATGTGCAGAACCGGGTGGGTTTGTGTTTATAGTGTGAAGAGGGCTTTCGGATGAGTTGACAGTTGACTTCGCCTCCATTCTCCGAAGGGTTTAGGACATGCGTGAGGCTTCAAAATTGGTGGGTGTATGTCGGGTTGTTTTCGCAGCAGGGCTTTTGGTAGTGGGGGCGTGTTCGCCGAAGATCACTCCCGGGCCGGTGTATGATGGCGAACCTGCGCGGGAGAAGGCCATGGCCTACATGGGTGCACCCGTCAATATGAGTCATGAGGGACGCATCGTCACCAGCGGTCCATACTATGAGTTTGCGAGAGAACTGGTGGGAATCTGGATGCGGGGAAGTGCGGGTGCGCTTCGTTCGAAATTGAGCGCGGATACGGTTGCCTTCCATGGGTACGATTCGACATACTGGGATTTTTGGTCGAAGGGGATGATCGAGCACATGCTGCTCGGATCGAGGGAGGCCCCGAAAGTGGTAGCGGTTTTGATCGAAAATCTGTCCGATTCCCAGCTCCATCAGGCTCAGCTCAAATGGTTTGATTTTCCCCGGCAGCCGGAAGTGGCGTTGATGCTCTACTCCTTTGATCCATCGAAAGGCATGCAGGGCAAATTGTTCTATCCCGTCATGGATGGAGAGGAAATGAAGTTGGTTCTGGAAAAACCAAGACCTGACGCCGGGCAGTCTGCCGGTATCCCGTCCAAGTGATCCCATTCGGGAAATTGGGTGGATCCCGGGAAAAAGCGCTTCGTCAGACTCGGAAGAATGCTCCGCAATGAATAGAAACCATCGCTATCCGATAAAAACCACGGCTATTTTTAGCTCGATCCCCGTTTCAATGCCTGGGGTCACTGTATATGCGCTTGCTGAATAATTTACAGCAGTGGTCCCCGTTCCCGAATAAGAGACAGTTCCAACATCACTCATTGTGTCACCCGAGGCCAATGCCGTATT
>JAQVLM010000083.1 GCA_028704125.1 Opitutales bacterium | reverse complement strand
GGAAATCGCATGATTCTTGCCCGGGCGATCACTTTGATTGAAAGTAATGCGCCCGCCCATCGTGACATGGGGCAGGCCGTTCTCCAGCGCCTGATGCCACATGCTGGACGTTCGATGCGGGTTGGGATCAGTGGGGTTCCGGGTGCGGGCAAGAGTACCTTTATTGAGGCGTTGGGGTCCATGCTATGTGAGCAAGGGCATCGCGTCGCCGTTTTGGCAGTGGATCCGAGCAGCACGCTCAGTGGCGGGAGCATACTGGGAGACAAGACACGTATGGAACGTTTGTCGGCTCATCCCAATGCTTACATTCGTCCTTCGCCAACGGGAGGAAATCTGGGTGGCGTCACCGAGAAGAGTCGATCAACCATCCAGGTGTGTGAAGCGGCCGGCTACGATGTCATCATTGTGGAAACGGTGGGAGTCGGTCAGAATGAAATCGCGGTCCGTGGGATGGTGGACTGTTACATGTTGCTGGGGATTGCTGGTGCGGGTGACGACTTGCAAGGCATTAAAAAAGGCGTGATCGAGATCGCCGACCTGTTTGTGGTCAACAAGGCCGATGGGGACAACAAAGCCCGCGCCCGCAGGACGCAGGCCGAGATGTCCACCGTGTTACATTACCTTACGCCCTATACTCCGGAGTGGTCTGTTCCGGCACTAATGTGTTCCGCGCTCAAGGGAGATGGCGTGGCTGAGGTTTGGGAGGCGGTTACCCGGTTCTTTTCGCATCTGAAAGATCATGGATGGCTGGAGCAACGGAGGGCACGGCAGAATGTTGAGTGGTTGCACGAATTGATGAATCAGGAACTCCGGCATCTCTTTCTGGAGCACCCGGATGTTGCGGGTGTTTTGCCGGATATGGAGCGGGATGTGGCTACAGGAAAGCTTCCGGTTTATCAGGCGGCCAAGTCGCTCCTCGCTTGCTTTAAACCGGATCCGGACTGAACTGGGTCCCGCCCTGGACGATTCCCCTTGTTTGGCGCGAACAGGCGGTGCCTTGCCGGATGCTGTGGCTCCGGTGTTTGATTTTCGCCCTTCGCTTGTCGTCCATGACCGTTCCCTCCAGCTTTGGTTGGGCGACCATGGCAGTGCCGATAAAATGAAGAAAAGCGTATTCCTGTAGTAAAATAGCCCCCGTCGGAATCGCTGATTGCAATGAAGAATAGCGTTGCAGTTGGATGCCGCAGAACCTTTTCTGCAAGGGATACGTCGTCTTGTCACCCATGCCCTGGTATCTTTACATGGCCCTGAAGCAGCTTTTCCCCACAAGGAGAGGCTTTTCGTTTTTCGCGGTGATGTCGATTTTGGGTGTTTCCCTGGGGGTGGCCGTTCTGATCGGGGTTCAGAGCGTGATGAATGGTTTTGGACGTGAGATCCGGGAAAGTTTGCTCAAGATCAACGGGGATATCCGCATCGAGTCGGACCGGGTGATCTATGACTGGGAGCGTTTGGCGGACTTTGTGGAGGCGCGGGATGATGTGGATCTGGTGAGTCCCTATGCGCACGGAGTGGTCATGTTGCAGCGGGGCAATTTGCCACTTTTTCCATCGGTGATGGGGATTGATTTGACCCGTGAGCGGCAATTGCTCCCGGTTGATGAGTTCATCCGGCAGGGGAGCTTGGATGATCTGGACGACGATTCGGTGCTATTGGGCTCGGTGATGGCCCAGCGAATCGGGGCGACAGTGGGGACTTCGGTTGAGCTCTATACCCCATTGATGCTGGATCGGCTCAAGCGGGACGAAGTTCTGTTGCCGCGTGAGGTGACGGTTGCGGGTATTTTTGAGAGCGGGCGTCACGATGTGGACAGCAGCACCTTGATCACGTCTCTTCGCTTGATGCAGGATCTCTACGGGATGGAGGATGGTATTCACGGACTGGCTTTGCGCCTGGAACCCGGTGCCAGCCTCGAAGAAGCCACATTGGGGATCAATGAGGCGTTGAGTTCTCCTTTGAGAGCGGTGACATGGCTGGAGACGAACCGCGAGTATGCCTACGTTCTCGAGTTCGAGAAGACAATGATGACGATCATCCTGTTTTTCATCATCCTCGTGGCTTCCTTCTCGATAACGAGTGCGTTGATGACATCGGTTGTGCGGAAGACCCGGGAGATCGGGTTGATCGTGGCAATGGGGGCGAGACCTTTCCATGTGGCGATGAGCTACTGTGTGCAAGGGCTCATTATCGGGGTGTCGGGGACGGTCATCGGTATTGCGCTGCAGGCGCTTATCCTGCACTACCGCAATGAAATCGTGTGGACCTTTGCCCGGCTGACCGATGGACGGGATGCCATGTTGCGCTTTTACCAGTTCAATGATATTCCCGTTTACTATTCCATGTCCGATTTCGTGTTGGTGAGTGGAATGACGATCATCATTTGTCTGTTGGCCGGGATTCTCCCGGCCATGCGAACCCTCAGGATGAAACCGTCGGATGCGTTGCGCAGTGAGTGAACCCATGGATCCCATCGGAAGATGAACACAAGCCGGACAGCATCTGAACACGACCTGCCGCTGTTGGAGGTGGTAGACCTCCACAAGACGTTCCATGATTCGGGACGTTCCATTCATGTGCTCAACGGAGTGAACCTGAGTGTGCCCGATGGCAGGAACATCAGCATTTGTGGCCAGTCCGGCAGCGGAAAATCCACGTTCTTAAACCTCATCAGTGGGTTGGAATCCCACGAGCAGGGTTCGATACGGTGGAATGGGCTCGAGATCATGGGCCTCAATGAGCGGCGGCTCGCCCGGGAAAGGGGGCGTTTCTTCGGATTCATTTTCCAGGCCTATTATCTGGTGCCGGAAATCAACGTGGTCGAAAACGTTTTGTTGGCAGCCCGTTTGTTGGGGAGGCTCCGGCAGAGCAGCCGGGACAGGGCGGTTTCGTTGTTGGAACAGGTGGGCTTAAAGGACCGGATGCGCTACCCTGTGCAGAAGCTGTCGGGAGGCGAGCGTCAGCGGGTGGCGGTGGCCCGGGCCCTGATGAATGAACCCAAGGTGATACTGGCAGATGAACCGACGGGTAACCTCGATGAAAACACGGCATCTGAGGTGATGGATTTGATTGTGGGGATTTGCCGCAAGCAGGGCAGTTCACTGATTCTGGTCACCCACAATCCGTTGTTTGCGCGAATGATGGATCAGGAATACCTGCTCCATGAGGGTGTGTTGAATGTGGTCCGGGGCGGAGATTCCGACCGGTTGATTCCGGACGAGTTCAAGCCGGGAATGTGAGCTGAATGCCATTTCGGGAGGGTGAGGGCTTCCCGGAGGAGGATTTTACGCTCGGGCCGGTGTGGGAAACCGTGGAATCCGGGAGACTGGTGCCGGCCCCGTTTCTTGTCTTGCCCGGATGCGGTTCGGGACTTTGTATGGACCCGTAAGCAATGACATATGGACACGACTCCCGCAGCTGAAGAACCAATCCTCCCTGAGCCCAGAATCATCCGGTGCGGTGTCGCCGGTGTGGGGTCTCTTGGCCAGCATCATGCCCGGATCTACCATGCGATGGAGGAGTCCGAGCTGGTGGGGATTTTTGAAATGAATGATCAGCGGGCCGAGGAGATCTGTGGCCGTTATGGCTGCCACCGGTTTGCGAGTTTGGACGAAATGGGCGAAGCCTGCGAGGCGATCAGCGTGGCGGTTCCAACGGATTATCATCACCGCGTGGCAATGCCGCTCCTTGAAAAGGGCTGTCATTTGATGATTGAAAAGCCTTTGAGCACCAACTTGCAGGAGGCTGAGGAAATTGTCGCGGCTGCCAAGCGCAAGCAGGTGATTGCACAGGTTGGGCACATTGAGCACTTCAATCCGGTCACGACTTTTCTGGAAGAGCATATCTACCATCCGCGTTACATTCAGGCGGACCGGTTTGCTCCTTTTCAGCCGCGCGGCACTGAGGTGGGAGTGGTGCTTGACCTGATGATTCATGATTTGGGGGTGATCAAGCAATTGGTTCGTTCTCCGGTCAGCCGGGTGGAGGCAATCGGGGTGAATGTGATGTCGCCCACCGAAGACATTGCGAACGCGAGGATTGTCTTTGAAAACGGTTGCGTGGCCAATATCAACACGAGCCGTGTGTCGATGCGAAAGGTTCGGGATATCCGTGTGTTCCAACCCAATGCTTACCTTTCCCTCAACTTTATGGAACAGCAGGGTCACCTGCTCACCCAGCGGGGGAAGTCGATTGAACGGCACGATATTCCCATCGAAAAGGCTGAACCGTTGATGTTGGAGCTTCGGTCCTTTGTTCAATGCATCCGGACCGGTCAAAAACCGAAGGTGGACGTGGAGTTTGCCAAAGAGACTTTGGAATTGGCGCTGACCATCACGAGCCAGATCCAGGAGCAGCTGAAAAAGGAAATCCGTTTCCCGATCTTTGAGGACGAGGAAGAAGGATGAATCCAGAGCATTGCTCGATGTTGTGATCCGCGTTGCAATGAAGGCGAAAACAGAATAGGAAACCTGCATGACGTCCAATCAACCCAAAATCCCGCGGGCCCGTATTTGGACCCTTGTCGTCTTGTCAGTTCTGATCCTGATCATCTGGAGCGCGGTTCAATTGGTTTACTACCGCTACTCTAGCTTGGATTTCTGAGATCGCTAAGCCGTCTGTTGGTGAATGAGACCCCTTGAGACGAATGGGCATTAGAGAGAATTCGAGATTTATATGGAAGTTGACATTAAGTGCACAAGTGTTCATGTGTGAGTGATGAAAAAATTGACAGCAGTTGAGCTCTGTGCAGGTGCGGGAGGACAGGCACTTGGTCTTGAACTTGCCGGATTTGAACATTGTGCTTTGGTTGAGATAGATTCCCATTGTTGCAACACCCTCAGGGCAAACCGTCCTCAATGGAATGTAGTGGAGCAAGATTTGCGGGAGTTTGATGGCGTTCCCTATAAAGGCGTTGATTTACTTGCTGGAGGGTTGCCTTGTCCGCCTTTCTCGAAAGCAGGCAAGCAATTGGGACAAGGGGACGAACGTAACCTTTTCCCAGAGGGGATTCGCCTCGTTCGAGAGACAATGCCCAAAGCCGTAATGATCGAAAATGTGAGAGGTATTCTTGATGCGGTATTTGAAGATTATAGGACCTATATTTCGGGAGAGATAGCTTCGCTTGGATATCGAACGGATTGGCGTTTGTTGAATGCCTCTGACTACGGGGTTCCTCAACTGCGACCAAGGGTAGTTTTTGTAGCGTTGCGAGAGGATGTTTCTGGAGCGTTTCCTTGGCCAGCTCCATCACCGTTCAGGGTCCCAACTGTTGGTGAGACTC
This sequence comes from Opitutales bacterium, assembly GCA_028704125.1. Taxonomy (GTDB): domain Bacteria; phylum Verrucomicrobiota; class Verrucomicrobiia; order Opitutales; family JAFGAQ01; genus JAFGAQ01. Next base: position 4,286 of record JAQVLM010000083.1, on the reverse strand, counting down.
TGCATGACTTGATGTCTGTTGGTGGATGGAGTATGGTCGATGAGTGGTGCAGGCGGGCTGACCAAGTCGCGCCGACTATTGTAGGGGGCTCAAAGAAACATGGAGGGCCGGATTTAGGGCCCACGCGCGCAAAGCGCGCTTGGGCTTCTCTGGGAGTTGACGGTATGGGAATTGCTGATGAGCCACCTGTGTCGGACTTCGTGGGAAGGCCGAGACTTACGATTCGGATGGTTGCACGGTTACAGGGGTTTCCAGACGACTGGAAGTTCACTGGTTGTAAGACTCCGGCCTATCGACAGGTTGGGAATGCTTTCCCTCCGCCTGTAGCTGCGGCTGTTGCATCTGGGCTCGCTGCGAGTATCAGACAATCCAATAATGCAGTATTATCAATAGCTTGACTTATGGGAGCACGGGCAAATCTGAGAGCGCACTTTTTGGCGAATATTGGTCGAACTATGGAGACGGAGGAGCTTCGCGAGGTTGCAGGGGGCATCACGGAGTGGGCGCGCCGAGTGCGTGAGCTGCGTTCTGAGGAAGGCTATCAAATCCTGACCCATAATGACAGAGACGATTTAAAGCCGGGCCAGTATCTCCTACTTGATCCGGCACCGAAGCCTGCATTCGAACGCTCTATCTCCAAAGAGACAAGGGCTCTCGTCCTTGATCGTAACGGTTTCACATGTCAGATGTGTGGAGCGGTGGCTGGAGAGCCTCATCCCGACGATCCATCACGACGAACTAGGCTCCATATTGGACACGTCATTGACAAGTCACTTGGTGGGAGCGACGACCCATCAAACCTTCGGGCTATATGTTCTTTGTGTAACGAAGGCGCATCAAATCTTACCTTGGAGCGTCCTCGTGCTCAGAAACTGTTGGTTCAAATTAGAAGGGCTCCTAGCGCGGATCAATTGGAAGTATTGAAATGGCTAGTCAAAAAGTTTCCTTCGCAGATACGACAAATGATTGAAACCGGGGATGGATGAGGCTGCGTTAATAGACGTAATGTAGCGCATCGATCATTGCGGATGCGAGTGATCGAAACCTAAGGTGAAGTGCGACTGACCGGATGCGTTTACGTCCGAGCAAATCCGGTGGACCACGCTGTCCACATCCATTGCCCCGGTGTCGATCAGGACGGAACCATCGGGTATTTTGAGCGGGGCCTGGGTTCGGGATGAATCGATCTCGTCGCGCCGGGTGACGGAATCCGCCAGTCCTTCGTTGTCGCGCCGCTGTTGGCGTGTGGAAGGATCGGCGAAAAGGTAGTAGCGGAAGCGCGCATCCGGAAATACCACTGAGCCGATGTCGCGGCCCTCCATGACGATTCCACGGAAGCCGCGATCAAGCGCAACGTTTGCCTGAGAACGCTGGTATTCGAGGAGACAGTTCCGGACGGCGGGTTGGGCGGCGTAGAGCGAGACGGATTGGTTGATCGCTTCGGTGCGGATCATTGCGTCCGGAACACTGGCCCCATTGACGAGGAGAGTGGATCGACGTCCCTCGATGCCGGTATCCAGTACCAACTCACCGAGAGCCGAAGGATCCGAGGTCAGTCGTTCAGGTTGAATGCCCTTGTCCAGAAGGACCCGTGTGAGGGTGCGATAGTGGGCACCGGTATCCACATGGAGCAGGTCCAGCGCTTCCGCCAAATGCCGTGCTGTGGTCGATTTGCCGGAAGCGGCGGCACCGTCAATCGTGATGATGATGGGATCGGATGGCATCGTGTTTATTGAAGATCGGAAATTGTGGATTCACGCAGCGAATCGAGAACAGAAAAGAATTCCGGGAAGGTCTTGGCACAGCATCCGGGGTCGCGGATTTCCATCCATGGCTGGCCGTTTTCAAGCAGGTCGCGGCATCCCAGGATAGCGAAACTCATGGCAACGCGGTGATCGCGGTAAGTCTCGATGCTAACTCCCGTTCTTGCCGCCTCGAGGAGGTTTGGCAGGTTCGGAACGATCCGGAGGCTGTCCTCGCTCTCCTCTATGGTTTGCCCCAGTTTGCGCAGTTCGGTCGCCATCGCGTGGACCCGGTCGGATTCCTGTTTCCGCGTGTGGGCGATGCCCGTTAGGAGAACCGGTCGCTTCAGCAAAGGGGCCACCGCCGCCAGCGTGAGGAAGGTGTCGGAAATCGGGTTGAAGTCGATTGAAACGGGGTGTTGGAGATTGTGGGGAAATGCGACTTCAAGATCATGTGAGGTTCCCGTATGTGCCATATGGGTTGTTCCTCCCACCTGTTCGGCAACATCGGCGAAGGCGGCATCTCCCTGGAGACCATTGCGGAGAAAATCCGCCACGCGCAGGCTTCCCCCGACCACGAGGGGGAGCAGGATGAAGTAGCTTGCTGCGGTGGCATCGCGTTCGATGCGGTAATGATCCCGCTTGAAGTGGTATCCCTCGGGTTCGCTGATGGTGAAGGAAGCCGGGTCCTTGAACGCGCGCACTTCGGATGCTCCGAAGGCCTCCATCATCCGCAGGGTCATTGCGATGAAAGGTTGGGAAACGGTGTCGCCCTGCAGTTCCACGACGAGGGGGTCTTGCGCGAGCGCTCCCGCCATCAGGATACCCGAGAGGATTTGGCTGCTTTCGGAGGCATCCACCGTGTATTTCCCTCCCTGAATGCCGGCGGATTCGATCACAACCGGTAAATGCCCCGGTTTCCCTTCGAACCGGACCGTGTTTCCTGATGCTGCAAGGAAATCGAGGATTCCCGCCATCGGGCGCTTACGCATGGCTTCGCTTCCATCGACGCGGAAACGGCCGGACGGTTGTGCGCCCAGCACTCCAACAAGCAGCCGTGCAACGGTCCCCGCGGTTCCCACTTGCAGGTCAGCCTGTTTGGAAGGGAAAACGCCTCCGCATCCATGAACGACCACGGCATCGGAAGCGATGTCATCGATCCGAACCCCCAGCCTCCGCAAGCACTCGAGCATCCAATGCACATCTTCGCTACGGAGCAGCCCTTCAAGCCTGACGCTACGGTTGGTGAGTGAAGCGAGCAGGAGGGCGCGGTTGGAAATGCTCTTTGATCCGGGCACGCACACCCTCGGATTGCGGAGTGGGCGGGTAAACGGAAGGACAGGCAGTGGATCCTGGATGGGTTTCATGCGCATAAGCTAGAACCACACCCGAAAAAAAGCAGGTTGATATCAACAAAAAAGTCACCTTACTCAAAGACAGTTGTTCTGGTGTCGTTCATTGAGACGCCGGAGCGTTCCTTTCTTTTTTGTCTTCCGGACACCGGCATTGAAGCGCAGTTCATGCATCACGTATATTTCATGGGAATTGGCGGAACCGCCATGGGTTCAGTGGCCATTCTGCTCAAACAGAAGGGTTATCGCGTATCGGGCTCCGATCAGAACCTGTATCCGCCGATGTCCGACCGTCTCAGGGAAGCTGGTATCGAGGCATGGGAAGGATATGATGCCGCGCATCTTGCCATCGCCGCTCCGGATCTGGTGGTGGTGGGAAATGTGATAGGCCGTGGCAATCCGGAGGCGGAATGGTTACTGGAGCAGCGTTCCCTCCGGTTTGTCTCTCTTCCCGAGTTGATCCGTTCTCATCTGATCGGAAACCGCGATGCGATCGTGGTATCCGGCACTCATGGCAAAACCACCACTACGGCTTTGATTCAGCACTTGCTGCAGCGCAGTGGAGTTCGTCCGGGCCATTTGATTGCCGGAGTGCCGAATGCGGGATTTCCTTCCGCCTTGGATGGGGATCCGGATGCTCCCTTTGTGATTGAGGGGGACGAGTATGACAGCGCGTTTTTCGACAAACGCAGCAAGTTCATTCACTATTTCCCGAAGCTATTGCTTATCAATAACCTGGAGTTTGATCATGCCGATATTTTCCGGGACCTTGAGGATGTGGAGCGGTCATTCCGGCATTTGGTGCGATTGGTTCCGGGCTCAGGTTGTATCCTGATCAATGGAGACGACGCGCGTCTCGCTGAATGGGTGAGGTCTTCGGCCTTTTCGAGGGTTTGGACGGTTGGCTGTGGCCCGGATAATGACCTGCGGATCAAGGATTTTTCGGAACAGGCCGATGGCAGCCGTTTTTCTCTTGAGCTGTGCGGACGTCCCTGGATGGAGGTGGCCTGGAGTCTGGCTGCGGTCTACAACGCCCGGAATGCGGGTAAGGCGGCCCTCGCAACGACGTTGCAGCGGAATCCCCGGGATCCGGGCTCGGTTGAGGTGAGCGGATTCGAGGCGTTCGAAGGGGTTCGGAGGCGTCAACAGATTCGCTTGAAGCGGGAATCCCTGTTGGTGATTGAGGATTTTG
>JAQVLM010000082.1 GCA_028704125.1 Opitutales bacterium | reverse complement strand
CTGAGCGTTTTGCGCATGCCGGAAAGTCGATCAATGAAATCGGTATCCGCAGACGATTCGGTTGTTCGATCATCGGAATTGAGCGTTTGTCCTATCCGATCTCCAATCCGGGCCCGGGGTCCCATCTCTTTCCCGGAGACAAACTTCTACTTCTCGGCACGGAAGAGCAAATAGCGGCCAGCCGCGCCTTCCTTCTCGAAGACCGTGGAGCGGAGCCTGTCGAGGACACCTTCCGTGATCTCGCGGTTGAGATGGTTCAGATTCCCCGCGGTTCACCCGCTCATGGAAAGACCCTGCGCGAGCTCAATTGGCCCCGGATCCTCGGGGTGCAGGTTGTCGGGCATGAGAATGAGAAAAAGCGCAGTTTGACCCCGTCCGCCACCCAAAAAGTTGAGGATGGCGACCGCATCCTCGTGCTTGGCACTCCTCAGCAAGTCGCCAGCCTGCGGACCTGGCTCCTTCCCCCTGCCGCGCCAGCCGGTTCCTCCGTCGAGTCTCCTGACGGCCAAGCCGAAGGATTCCCCTCCTGAGTGCTTTTTGCCAAGCGAAGCGATGTTAGATTCAGTCTCCAATGACGGACTCGTGAACCTACGGCAAAGAGAAGCTGGCGCTTCCATCGTAACACAAAAGATTCGTAATAGAATAAAACCGCGAGCAAGACGCTCCCGCTACTCTGGGAGGATCCGCTTCGCGGAGCACGTTGCCTCAAGACTGCGATGGATTTCGCACTTGCGGGGATTCAGGTAAGCGGCATGCTGAGGTGCTATCATGGATGCGGAACACCTCAGGATGGCTTTGCTTGGTTTCCCGGATACCACAGAGGAGACTCCGTTTGATGAGCACACCATTGTGTACAAGGTGTCGGGAAAGATGTTCGCACTCACGGACTATCGCGAAAAACCCTTATCTGTGAACTTGAAATGTGATCCGGATCTGGCCTTGGGTTTGCGGGACGAGTTTCCTTGTGTCGTTCCCGGATACCACATGAGCAAGAAGCACTGGAACACGGTCATACTGGATGGGAGTGTTCCGGATTCGCAGATCGATTCGTGGATCCGGCATTCATTCGAGCAGGTGTTGAAGGGTCTGCCAAAAAGCCGGCGGCAAGGGATCGAAGCCCAGCTGGAGCAGGGAGTCGTCTCCCGGCAGCCTCAATCCGATCCCGAATTGAGGGAGCTCCTGAAGAAGACGATCTAGGGTTTTTCAAATAGGAAACGGGTGATCAGGCGCACGCCAAAGCCCGAGGCCCCTTTGCAAGCATGAGGCACATCTTTTTCGATGGAAGCCGGTCCCGCGATGTCGAGGTGGACGAAAGGAATGTCTTCGGCCCATTTCCGGAGGAAGCTGGCTGCACTCGATGCTCCGCCTTGCCGTGAGCCAAGGTTTTTGATGAAGGCGATGTCGCTTCGCATGGCCTCCTCATACTCATCTCCGATGGGGAGGTGCCACAGGCGTTCGCCGGTGGACTCTCCGATCCGGATCAGTTTCTCGCGGGAAGGCTCGTGATCCGTGAAGATCCCGGCGCGATCCGTTCCGAGTGCGACCATGCAGGCGCCGGTCAGTGTGGACATCTCGAGAATCAGATCGGGGCGGTATTTCTGCCGGGCATGGGCAATGGCGTCTGCGAGGACCAGGCGCCCTTCGGCGTCGGTATCAATCACCTCAACGGTTTTGCCATCGCATGTGGTAAGCACATCTCCGGGGCGGTAAGCCTCACCATCAATGAGGTTTTCGGCGGACGCGATGACGCCGACGAGATTCCTGCGCAAACCCAGATCGGCGGCCGCTGCCATGATGCCGAGCACCGCGCAGCCCCCCATTTTGTCAAATTTCATTTCCGGCATACTGGCTGGCGGCTTGATGCAATAACCTCCGCTGTCGAAGGTGATCGCTTTGCCGACGACTGCCGTCACGGGCTCGCCCGGCTCACCCTTCATCCACTCGAGGACGATGAGGCGTGGGGTGTTCACCGATCCGGACCCGACTGCAAGAATTCCGCCCATGCCCTCCTTTTCGAGGTCGGCAGGTTCAAGGATGCGGCATTGAATGCCACTTCGGCTGGCGAGGGCCTTGGCCTGGGCGGCGAGTGCAGCTGGTGTCATGATGTTCGGCGGCGTGTTTCCGATCTCGCGCATCCAATTGGTAGCCTTTGACGCCAGCGCCGCCTGTCGTGCTTCCTCCTTTGCAGTCGCGAGGCGGGATGCGGACACCACCAAGTCCAGATTCGCAACTTTGGGTTTGTTCTTCCGTTTCTCATCCAGAAAGCGGTCATAGCGATAAAGTCCGAGCAGCGCACCTTCTACGATCGGATCGACCGTTACGCAATCGTCCGGCACATGGATTTGAATGCGGGTGCTGCACTTCTTTTCAAGATGTCGGGCGGCCGAAGCTGTGGCTCTGCGCCATGTATGGGGTTTGGCTTTTGAGCGATCCCCCATTCCAACGTAGAGGGTGCGATCCTTTTCTCCGTGTGTGATGACCATGTCCCCGGTTTCGGCTGCAAACTCATCGGGCCCAATGGCCGGCGGCAGCGGGTCGTCGGCAAAGAGAAAGATCATGCGATCTCCACGGGCTTCATGTGAAAGCAACACGCGAACATTGGCTTGTTCCGGATTAGGGATTTCTGGATTCATACTGATTCAATCGATTCATGCACGGGCTGTGAGATGCCACCTTCGGAAGGCTTGCCCGTGTATCCTGTTCAGATGGATACCCGTTTCGGGTTTGGACTGCAATGCCGAAAATTGGTTATAAGACGGGCGAAAGCGTTCTTGTCATGGGCGTGGAATTGAAACTGAGCCGGAGCGTGGACATGTCTGTGTAAAGGGGGATGAGTGGGAACCTGGCCTGATGTTCCATAGGAACCGGATGACGATATCATCTCTTGTGGCGTGCACACCAAAGTGCATGGTTTTGGGCGCGACAACATCGTGCTGATCGGCTTAAGATCCGCTCATGAAATACCCCTATTCCCGATTTGTCTATGGATCCACCCGTTTGGGTGACGTTGCGATTCCGGCAGAAAAGCGCGTCGAGCTGGCGTGTGCCGCCATGCGGACCGGATGGTGGTTTCACACGAGCACGCAATATGGGGATGCGTTGAGCATCCTGGGGCAGGCGTTCCGGAAGGATCCGGAGCACATCCCTTCCATGATCTACAAGATCGGGGGCGACTCAATCGCTGAACTGGAGCAGTCCATCGAAGACAACCTTCGTCCCGTGGGTCTGGATCATATGGATTGCGGGCAGCTCTGCCTCGGTGGCAATCTGGCGCGTGAGTTTGCGCAAGGCGGTGCGTGCCTCAAGGCTCTTGAGAAGATCCGGGAAAGTGGACGGGTAAGGGCCTTTTTGCTTGAGGTGTTCCCTTGGACATCGGAACAGCCCTACCGTGCGTTGAAGGCAGGCCACACAAAAGGATTGGTGGATGCCATCATATTCTACCTCAACCCCTTGCAGCGTTTCGCGGATAACCGTCTTTGGGATCTGATTCTTGACACCGGCACGCCTGTCGTGGCGCTGCGGACGGTATCGGGTGGGCCGGTCCACCGATTGCGGGACGAGCCCGGATTTGCCTGGAAAGACTACCTGCGGCAGCGTGCGGTAGAGGTCGCTCCTGTGTTTGAGGCGTCCGGTATCAAGAGCTGGACGGAGTTTTGCGCCCGGTTTGCATTCAGTGTGCCCGGTGTGTTGGCGACGGTGGGGACAACCGGAAGGAAAGAGAATCTATCTGAATACCAGACCGTTTTCGGGCAACCGCTCGAGCCGCTCCCGAAGGGTATCATGGATGTCCTGTTTGCGTTGCAGCGCCGTTGGTCCGAAGAGGTGGACGTGCATGCGGAGTCGTGGACCATGTAGAAGGCGGTGGTGCGGTCGTGATCCACTATTCCGGCATGGTGACCGGATTCCGTCTGGATTGGCTTTGAAGACATGCTTCGATTCTCATCCGGAATGCCTGAGGCGTAGCGTGCCATCCCGAATCGGGGTAGGGGCGCTTCCCTATGGTTTCAGGGTGCGAAGCACATTGCTGCCTAGAATTCCACAACCCGGAGGTTCTTGACTCTATGGAAGTCTTTCAAATTGCGAGTCACCAAATCCATATCGTAGACCAACGCCGTCGCTGCGATCCACATATCATTTGTTCCAATAAGGTTTCCCGAATCGGAGAGAACGCGGTGGATGTTGCCGTAGGTCCACGATATCTCACGGTTCCATTGGAGAATGTGGAATGGTTTGCATAGCAGCTCCCAATACTTTCGAGCGTTTGCGGAGTTTCCGCAGGCCAGTTCACCCGATATCGTGAACGTGATGTGGAAGCGTTCGAGGGGATGCGTCGTGAGAAAACGAATCGCATCACCGTCTGAATGCTTCCGCCCTTCCCTTTCGGCCGCGATGACGAAGCAGGTGTCCAGTATCATGCCCATGGGTTGTCCGGTGCGGTATCGTTTGCCTCGGCCTCTTCAACTGCCGTCAACCATTTTTCCGGAACCCCGCTTCCTCCTGAGAGAAAGTACGAAGCCAGGTAATCACCCGTTGGAACGCTGTTCTCAATGGAAATTCGTCTCACGACAGCGGAAAATGACTCACCAGGCTTTTTGGCGGACCTCAGCTTCTCATAGGCATCGATTTCCAATGTAATGGTTTTAGTTGCCATACACGAATCATGCATGAAAAAATAGAATATTCAAATTCATACCCCACTATTGGACGATACGAGGTGGTCTCCTGTCATCCCGGTGGTATCGGGTGTCGGGCTAGATGATAATTGTCGTTCAGGAGCGCTCAGCTCCTTGGGATACTTGTCAATGCCCTCTGCATAGCGGATTGGGTGGCGTCGAAGAGAAGGGTGGGCAGGCTTACCCTTGCAATTCCGAGATCGATGCAATCCTGCACTGAGAACAGGTGGGAGTTGTAGCTAAGTCCTGCTGCGATACTGAGCGGACCCGGAATCTCTCTCGCCAAGGTTCGTAACTCCTCGAGGGTCGCCACATAGGCCACAAATACCAGATCGGCACCGGCTTCGAGAAAACGGTTTGCCCGGTTGATGGCAATACTCAGGGCTATTGTTCGATCCGGATGGCTGCGGAGTGCATCGGTCCGGGCGTTGATGATCCAGTCGGGATCTTCCATCCTGGCTTTTTGTGTGACCGCTCTACCTATTTTGGATACTGCTACCGATTCGGGAATGATCGATTCTTTTGACTCACGATGACGAAGGTTCTGGTCCTCAATGTTGATTCCGGCCACACCGATTTCATGAAACCTCTCCAGGGTTTCCTCAAAGGTGGAGTCGTCTCCGTAGCCATCCTCGCCGTCTGCCATGACAGGAAGGGTGACGGCCTGAACGATCTCGTGGGTCGCTGCGAGGTTTGAGTTCAGGCTGAGATTCCGTTCGTTTGGCAGTCCTATGGATCGGGCGATGCTATGTCCGGAGCACTGAACGGCCTGAAATCCGCTTTCCTGGATAATGCGGGCGGATAGTCCGTCGAATGCGTCGGGCACAACCAACGTGTTTGGATCGAGAAGGAGTTTTTTGAGGATTTGAGAGGGTCTCATGGGACGGATGGTTATTGAATTGGGGCGGGACGGGTTCGGGATGGCACACGCCTCAAGCGAATAATCAACAGCACGATGCGCTGCAGTCGCAAGAAGGCGATTTGCCAGACAGCATTCCGTTGATGATAGCCGCCGCGCAGCCGACCCCGCTGACAACCGACAGCGCTCCGGGGGCACAGTTCAGCGCGCAGGCACCGCATTCCATGCAGGATGCGCGGTCAACTATTGCCGCTCGGTTCTTGACGATGGAAAACACCGCATGAGGACAAACTTCGACGCAGCGGCGGCATCCGGTGCATAATCCGGAGTCGAGGGAGAGCGAGGATCCGTTGTGATGGAATCTGAATTTCATGGATCAGGTAGTTTGGGATTGGATCGGGTCAAAGCAGGATCGTCAGGATGACAGGTAAGAGAACTCCCGCAAAGATCCCGGAAAGGATCCACGGGAGGCTGAGGCGAACCTCGATCTCTGTTCCCTTTTGGGAGGTAAAGGTCGAGCACCCGGTGAAGTTCATCGCCAGGTACGCGCAGATCGATGTTGCAATAAGGGCGGACGGCCATGCCGAGCTCATTGGAGTATGGGTGAGCCATGCGACAAGCGCGGACCAGAGAACTCCAAGAATCGCACCGCGACTGGAGAATGCCCGGCTTGGCAGGTAGGGGAGGAGCGCCGCGAAGAGGAAAGTCCCGATGAGGAGGCATCCGGGAATGACGATTAGCGGGTAAGCAATCGGGGATTCAGGTTTAGTAAATCCGAGTAGCAGAGCAACCAGGATTGCGGGGATCAGAAGCCGCAAGGCGTGGATCATCTCTACGGGGACAACCGAAAGGCGTTCCATGAGGGTGAAGTGGACCGTCCTCATTTCCCCCGTTTTTCGCATGCCATTTGCAAGATACCGTGGAATGTCACGGGCGTAAACCGGGCCATATTTGATGCGGAATCCAGTCTCTTTCTCGACTGTTTGGGCCGCGACTCCCGGGGCTCCCAACTGCGGTAGAATGAGGGTGCGATGGGTGACCAGTCGGGCGAGTCCGGTGGATCTGATCCGGTTGACCAGCTCGTTTGTGCCAAACGTTCCTTTTCCAGCCGCACACCAAACGTTGATCCCTTTGGTATCCAGAACGAGTATCCATAGCTGGAGTCCGGAAAGATGGCTGCGGAGCTTATCAAAGGTCAGTTTGTAGTTTGCCGTGACAAGAACAGGCGAGGTCCCGTCAGGAGCGCCAAAGGAATAGAGTCCGGGTGTGATCCTGTGATTGTGGCGTTTGTATGCCCAACGCACGCTGAGGTTTCTCAACCGCTCGCGGAAGGAGACGTGCTCGTTTGCAACCATTGGGGAGGCGATGGTATTGAGCGGCTCCCATCCGGTGATGACGCCGAAGTCGAGTCCGGACGGAGGAGCAGGATCCTCCTTTAGCCGGGGGGCTGGGCATGCGTCCGGGGGATTCGGAGCGTGTTGGCCTGGGCAGTTGCAATGGTTCATGGCGATTTGGTGGTAAGGGATGGGTAGGGATTCCTTGTTCAGCGCTTGCAACATGGCTCGTCAGGATCATGCCTCTTTTCGCGCATCGCGTTGGCCAGCAGTGCAATGGACTCGATGATCTGAGCATGTTTCTCTTCAGGTATGAGACCGAAGACAGCTTGATAGGAACTGTCACATTGTTGGTGGATGAATGCCACTTTTTGGGCGCCATCGGATGTGAGCTGGATCAGCGATCGTCTGCGGTTGTCAGGATCTTCCTCCCTGGAGACCCATTCGCTCCGGACCATGGAGTCGATGGTCCGGCTCAGCGTGCTTTTGTCCAGCATGAGAGTATCGGCCAAGTCCTGAAGGCAGGATGCGCCTTTGTGGTCAAGTTCGAGCAAGGCATGGCACTGCGATACAGTGACGCCACAACATTCGGTTTCCCCACCGAGGTTGATGCCGATTTCATTCTCCAAACGGCGAAGCGCATGACGGAAACTGCGGAGATCTTCAATGTGCATTAAACAACAGTTGCGCCACGCAACATTAGAGTCAAGCCTTAATTTCGCAACGCTGCCGCTTTGATTGAGGCAATAAGGGGATTCCGCCCCGAGGGGCTATCAGAATATCCAAACGCTTCGGGACTCGCTATTCGATGAGAGTATCGAGTTTGTTGATAAACGCCTTCATCACGGATTTCGCGGACTTGTCACCCGAAAAGGACGATGACAGGATAACCGCACCTGTCCGGGTATCGACCATTGATCCGGAGAAATCGTTGAAGAGCCAGTGGAAGGAACCCCGATAGGCGTTGTAGTCGATGGTGATGGTGTAGTCTGCCGCCGCCTCTGTTTTGGAAATCATATTTTCTTCGATCGAATGGCCCAGCGCATGGGTAACAAAGATCTCGTCTTTCCGAAGCAATTCAGGTGTTGGCTGGGGAGATATGAGACGGACACCCTTTCTAAGTAGAAAACGCTCGATCTGCCGTTGAACGTCGACCGGGTCATTTTCCGGACAGCTTACATCAATGCTGCTATTGCTGGCTATCGACACTCCGGATTGTTGCGCCATTCGGATAGTGCCACAGCCGGAAAGAAATAAAATCGAAAGAATGACGGTAAGGGTACGCATGACAGCCTCGTGTTGATTCACGAACGAAATGAAGGGATTTTCGGGAATTGAAGGCTACCAGCCTTAATCATTGAGAAACTCGACGACTTTGCGATGCAGCACCTTGTTGGAGGCGATGATGGAGTTGCCACCGCAGGATGGATCGTTGCCTTCCCAGTCGGTTATCGCGCCTCCTGCTCCTTTGATGATGGGGAGCATGGCCATGAAGTCCCAAGGGGCTACGATCGGGTCGATCATGATGTCTGCCCACCCGGAGGCGAGCATCATATAGCCGTAGCAGTCCCCCCATGTCCTGTAGAGCTTCACCTTCTGAACAAACTTGTTCCATCGGGCTTCTCCTTTGTAGCGGCCGGGGTTGAGGGGATCAGTGGTCAGGAGAATGGCATCCTCAAGTTTTTGGGTTTTGCGGACCGTCACCACCTGGTCATTAAGCCAGGTTGTTTCGCCGTCGCCAATGAGGAGCTTGTTGAGAACCGGCTGATGCACCATGCCGACGATGGGCTGATCCTTGTATTTGAGGCAGACCACCGTGCCGAAGAGCGGAACCCCCGCGGTGAATGTCTTGGTCCCGTCGATCGGATCGATGATCCAGACGTAGTCAGCGTCCTCGTTCTCGTTGCCAAATTCCTCACCGATGATGCCGTGCTTGGGATAGCGGTTTTTGATCAGGCGCCGGATGAGGCTTTCCGCTTCCCGGTCCGCAACCGTTACGGGAGTCTCATCGGCTTTCCATTCGGTCGAGATATTCTTCTCACCGAAGTAGCTGTTGATGAGAGTGCCACTTTTCATCGCCAGAATCTTGGCGAATTCCATATATTCTGAGTATTTGCTCATAATGCTGGGTGCTTGGGTCCGCGGGTGTGTTGAGAAAAAAGTGTCTCCAGTTTCAGGCCAGACGGCATGGCATCAATGCGGCATCTTTCATCCCGTGAATGATTTTCTTGTCGGCTGGACAGAATGTCGAGAGGATTCCCTGCACCGACGCCTTTCCGGATTTTATGAAATAGTAGGGACAAAGCCTGACCCGTCCCTCCATGACCTGGATTTCGCCATCGTCTGAATAGACCGGATGGGCGATTCTTCGAGGTTTGAGGTATTGCTGCAGGACGTAGAAGGACCCCTCCGGATTGGTCACGGCGTTCTGTATCGCAGCGGTCCATTCCTCCCGGGAGACATCGGACCCGAGGACAACGCTTCTTGCGCCCCATGCGGTTTCGTGGAAACCGCTGATCTTGAGGATGAGGTCACGCTCCTTTTTGGAAGCGGCACCGAGTTGCATCCAGTCGCGGATCGGTCGTTCTTCAACCAGGGGTGCATCGAGAAATGCGCAAGGCGGGACGGGGGTGGGATCGACGATCCACGTGTGCGGAATGATCCTCTTGAGCACCCGAAAATCTGATTTTCCGAGGTTTTCCTTCCAG
>JAQVLM010000081.1:5769-9596 GCA_028704125.1 Opitutales bacterium | reverse complement strand
TATCTATACTTCGGTGGTATTTGGGGAGGACAGCTCCAAAACTGGGAAAAAGACGCCTTTGATCCTGAAGGTAAGGAACCGACCGGGGATACTCCCGCCATTCTCCCCCGCATGGCCGTTTTGAAGGATGACATGCTTTCCTTTGACGGACCGGTGCGCAAAATCGAGATCCTCGACGAGAATGGGAAGCTGCTGCGAGGCGATGACCATGACCGTCGCTTTTTTGAAGCCGCATGGATGCACAAACGCGATGGAGTCTACTACCTTTCCTATTCAACCGGAGACACCCATTATTTGGTTTACGCCAAATCCGACAGTCCCTTCGGCCCGTTCACATATGCGGGTCGTCTACTGGAACCAGTGGTCGGATGGACGACGCACCAATCCATTGTTGAATTCAAAGGCAAGTGGTATCTGTTCCATCACGACTCGACGCTATCCGGAGGAAGAAATCACCTTCGCTGCGTGAAAGTCAAAGAAATCGTTTACGACGATCAAGGGAACATGAAGGTTCTGGTGCCCTAATGGCACCCTCAGTTGCTTCAAATGGCGCAGACAGGCGCCATCTGAAACGATAGCCTGTTTGCGCTCTGCATCGGCTTAGGGGTGCAGGCGCAATTGACGCCTTGCCGCACGTATCTCCCGATTGGGATGGGCAGGCCATTCCTGCTTTGGACCATAGCGCATCAGCCACAGAGGCTTTGTGGTGTCATCGGAGTTGCAATAGCTTTGGCTGGTTTCGTGCAAAACCCGCCCGGCATTTCGGCGGATACGGGCTTCAAAACCACTTGCCATGGTTCTCTTGGCATGGTACCGTTTTGGTGAGTTCCTTCGCCCAAAGAGCCACCGGAACACCAAATAAACACCACTGCAAAACCCAACCACTGCCAGCATCAATGCCATCAGGCGAACAGCATTCTTGCCGGACAAACCGCCATCGCGCCCCCCACCCTGCATCCAATTGACAAGCGCCGAGTTCAATCGATCAAAGACGGGGCTCCAGGATGCCATCTTGTTTTGCATGACCATGGCCGCATCCATCTGATCCTGCTCGTCGAAATCGATCACGTAGCGGTAGTAACGCATTTTGATTGTATCCCACCAACTGGACCAACGACCAACTGAAAAGAGACTCCGCCGATTGTCAGCCAAGTCGCCTTCAAGCAGATCGGATGGTGGAGTCGGATCGTAGCGGACCCATCCAGCGTTTGCATCAAAAACCTCACACCATGCATGGGCATTGCGATTCCGCACCACAAAATACTCACGGTATTCGCTCCATTGTCCCCCAGCAAAGCCCTTGACGACACGGCAGGGATACCCTGCTGCTCTCGTGAGTAAAGTGAAGGCCGCCGCAAAATACTCACAGTGCCCGGGGCTGCCATTACGCATCCACCCAACAACAGGATCATCATCGGGATTAGCCCCCCTGTGAACCGGAGGATTCAGACTGTATGCGTGTTTTTCATGAAGACGGGAAACTGTGGCATTCAAAAAATCATTCTTTCCTTCAGCAGCCATCTGTCGACGAATAAGCTGAACCTCGGACATCAGATACCCATAGTCTGAATCATTCACGGACAGCTGCCACGTAGTATCCGGATAACTCCTTACCAGGTTCTCCCGAACCAAGGATCCGTAATTGTTGTTTGACCTCGCAATTAAGGACCGGTCCAAAACCGATGGAACGTATCCACAGTCAGGAACGACATGAATCAACTGGAAGACCGTCATCGTTGAGGGAATCTTTAACAAACTGAATGTTCTGAATACCGAATCATATTCAAAGTCCTCACTTTTTTGAAAACGAATGCCCGCGAAAGCCCCCGGATATGGAAGGAAGCGACTCACCGAACCTTCCATGTATAACGTCCAGTTCGAACCCTCTTCCCTCTGATAATCAGGAGGAAAACTTCTGTATGGAAGATAGTACCTTGAAGCACTTTGCTGCAAGGGATGCAAAGCATGCGAATGACGATCCGATCGTGAGAATGACCCCCTCCGGTATTGATCCATGACCATCATTTTCCAATAGGGAAAGGCTGGCACGCTTTCTTCAGAATCCGGATGAACTCGAAAAGCCACCCGGTCATCATTCAGAATCTCCGAAATACCACCTAAGGTAAAGTCTTCACTAAACCCAACCATTGCAGACCCTTCTCGGGTTTGGCGCTGCATCGTAAGTCCCCATCCAAAATTGAAACGCGGGAAAACAAAAAACAGACCGGCCGACATCAGCAGCAACGCAATGCTGCCAAACACAATCATCAGCGGAAAACGCCAATTCATGGCACGCGCAAGTCGCCCCATGAAGGCCATGACTGAGAACCCTTTCCAATCCGCGTGGGTCATCACATCCTTTGAGTCCGGATCCCAAACCGTCAAAAGGATAAGAACCATCATCGCAAGGGGTATAAACACTATCAATTGTACCGCATAGCTGACCGACACGCTGGTTACCCCAGTGAGTATAATCATACCCAAGGCCATTACCAAAACCTGGGAGGTTTCTCTCCCGGTGCGATAGGAAATCGTCCTCATCGCAATAATCAAAAGGCCCATCCGGATAATCGGATCCACCGAATACCGCCAGTATAGGGCAAAATCTCCGACAACAACCGCCAGCATGAGCAGCGACAGCTTCCCCATCTGTCGCCTGGGAACTAGACCGGACAAAGGTGGATACACCACTGTACCCGCAACAAACACCGTTAGAATCAACAGCAATGGGGAACGGCTCACGTCTTCGAAAATCAAACCGACCAACGCGAGCAACAAAACCATTTGGCTCAGCCAAAAACGCAGCCTCAACAAATCAAGATCATTCAAATGTCCCTTTCTCATCTGCTTGAAGATTGCTTCCCCTTCGAGAATAGAGGCTTGTCTTGAGTATCCATGGATTCGGAAACACCAACGTCACGTTTCAGGATCACATCTGCAGGCGACAGAATAGTGAATCCGGAACGCATGATCAAATCGACTGCAAATGGTTCATCCGACGGCTCAATAACGGCAAGATCGTCCATCAAAAGCATCCAGGAAGCATCCGATCCGATCCTGAACGGATCAGCGTTGTGCAATTGAACATCAAGACCCTTCCCGGAAGCAAGATGCCACTCAGCCAAACTTCCAACATATCCACAATACACATCCACTTCCGCATCTTCCATGAAATGGGATTTCGAAAAATCAAATGCCAGGCGATCATGCTGTTTTCCCTGCTCAGAGCGGCCCACCTTGACAACCGGATTGCGGCTTTGTGCGGTCTTACGCCAATGGATATGACGCATCGGGTCCCCTTTCCGGTAATCGCGCAAACCTTCAATCTCGTCCATCGTTGGACCACTGGTTCTTTTCACCACCACTGGATCGCGAAAACAGGCTGAGAAATGATCTCTTTCGCCTGACACATCCACTTTCATGGGCCACACCAACGCCTGAATCGAAAGCTTCAAGGGATAGGTCTTCAGAATCAACCCGAAGGGAAACGTCGACTCGACCCTTACCAGACGGATCTGATGCATCCCTCGTTTTACAGGAGACCAATTGACCGCTACACGGATATGACGTTCCCCGCCCCTTCGCCGAACAAATCGGCGCATCCAACGAACCTCCCCCGAAGGAGAAACCACCTCGACTACGGCTATCAATCCATAGGACGGTAGGATCGTTTTAGGGTCCAGCATATCCACAACAATCGCTGACTCCACCCCCACCCTCGACTGATCGGCCCGAAGATCTGTGAACTTCAAACGACTGAAATTCCACCAGGAAATAAGCCCATTGAGCAACAAGCCGCTCAACAAAAACGAAAGCCCTAGAAACAG
>JAQVLM010000081.1:0-5759 GCA_028704125.1 Opitutales bacterium | reverse complement strand
ACCCGCCTTTGTAAAGCGAACCGGCCGATTGGAAATCGTTGAGCTCAGGCCCATCCGGATCACGGTTGTTCGATGTTTCGCCCTATCGCATCGAGTTCAGCCTCCACAAAACCACTGCCCGACATCCGGTCTCCCCGGTGCGAGCGGTTCGATACAATCCGATGCGCAAACACTGGACGGATGCTGCGATCAATGTCATCCGGGATCACGTAATTCCGGCCCTCAACCAACGCACGTGCCTGAGCCACCCGTCTTAGGGCAATTGCACCGCGCGGGCTGATTCCTATCTGAAAGCGGGGATGGTTCCGCGTCGCCAAGACCCACCGCAAGATGTAGTCCAACACCGATTCCTCGATAAACACCTTGCTCACTTCGCCCTGTATACCACGGATCGAATCCGGCGAGATCACCGGCTCAAGGTTCAAGTCGTCGTAATGGTAGTTTGGAGTCCGAATGATTTCCTTCTCCGTATCGGGATCCGGGTAACCCATCGTGATCCGCATGAGGAACCGGTCCAACTGATTCTCGGGAAGCGGATACGTCCCCTCAAAATCCAAAGGATTCTGAGTCGCCACCACCATGAAAGGCTGGGGTAAATCCATCGCGATTCCGTCCACTGAAATATGGGAGCGCTCCATGCACTCGAGCAAACTCGACTGTGTCTTGGGAGTAGTCCGGTTGATCTCATCCGCAAGCACCACATTGGCAAACAATGGCCCCGGAATGAACTCGAAAGCCTGACTCTCCGTCTTGAATACGGAAACCCCAAGGATGTCCGAAGGCAACAAATCGCTCGTGAACTGAATCCTCGAGAATTTCCCCCCGATGCTCTTCGCCAGCGCATACGCCAGAGTGGTCTTCCCAACTCCCGGAATGTCTTCGATCAACAGATGCCCGCCGGCCAGCAAACACATGATCGCTTCCTTCAAAGTCTCATCCTTTCCTTTTATCACTTGCTGCAATTGCCGGAAAAGCGGGGTTACGGGAAGATACTGCATGTCTCAAATGCTGCATCCTATAAGCCCGCATTTCAACACCGATTTGCAATTCCACCACCTTCTCCCTCAAACCAGATGGGCGCTTGACAGATCGAGGGAGGCAGGTGCAACATCCCGGACAACGCATCCAGTGCGAATATCCCATGTCCGAAACTTATACAGAAGCCAGTATCCGCTCCCTTGACTGGAAGGAGCATATTCGCCTGCGCCCGGGAATGTACATCGGTAAACTCGGCGATGGTTCAGCCTCCGATGACGGGATCTATGTCCTGCTCAAAGAGGTCATCGACAACGCCGTTGACGAGTATGTCATGGGCCATGGCAAGACCATTGATATCGCCCTCTCCGCAGACACCATCGCGGTGCGCGATCATGGAAGAGGGATTCCACTGGGTAAGCTCAAGGATTGTGCCGCCAAGATCAACACCGGAGCCAAATACGACTCCGAGGCATTCAAAAAATCTGTCGGTCTCAACGGGGTCGGTATCAAAGCGGTAAACGCGCTCTCCGAAAGTTTCACCATTCAGGCATTTCGCGATGAACGGACCCGGAAGGTTACCTTCACCCGAGGAGAGGTCGTCGAAGAAGACACCGGAGACCAGTTGAGTCAGGACCGGAACGGGACTTATGTTTCCTTCCGGCCGGATCCGGAAATCTTCGGCACCTACAACTGGCAGGAATCCATCATCAGCCAGATGCTCTGGAACTACGCCTACCTTAACACCGGCCTCACGCTCGTCTTCAATGGCAACCGTTTCACTTCAAAAAACGGGCTGCTCGACCTCCTCAACGAGGAAATCTCGGAAGATACCGCTTATCCGGTGATCCACCTGAAAGGTGACGACATTGAAGTCGCCTTTACCCACGGAAACTCCTACGGCGAAACCTATTACTCCTTTGTAAATGGGCAACATACCACCCAGGGGGGAACCCATCAGGGTGCTTTTCGGGAGGGAATCGTCAAAACCCTGCAATCCTTCTTCAAGAAACAGCTCGAACCCGCCGACATCCGTACCGGGATCATCGCAGCTGTTAGCGTCAAGGTAATCGAACCGGTTTTCGAGTCGCAGACGAAGACGAAGTTGGGTTCACAAAAAATGGCACCGGATGGCCAATCCATCCGCAACTACGTCTGCAACTTCCTGGCTCAGGAGCTCGACAATTTCCTCCACCGCAATCCAACGAGCGCCAAGGCGATCTACGATAAGATACAGGAATCGGAAAAAAGCCGGAAGGAAATCCAGGGGATTCAGAAACTCGCCCGGGAAAGGGCCAAGAAAGCCAAGCTTCACAACTCCAAGTTGCGCGATTGCCGGGTCCACCTCGACTCCAAACACAAGGATCGCGATCGCTCCACGATCTTCATCACCGAAGGCGACAGCGCCAGCGGTTCCATCACCAAAGCGCGGGATGTGCAGACGCAGGCGGTATTCAGTCTCAAAGGCAAACCCCTCAACAGCTTTGGACTCACCCGCAAGGTCGTCTACGAGAATGAGGAATTCAACCTTCTCCAAAACGCACTTTCCATCGAGGACGGATTGGAAAACCTCCGTTACAACCGGGTGGTTATCGCGACTGATGCTGATGTCGACGGGATGCACATCCGGCTGCTGCTCCTCACCTTTTTTCTGCAGTATTTTCCCGAACTGATCCGGGAGGGGCATCTGTTCATTCTACAGACTCCCTTGTTCCGTGTGCGCAACAAGCAAAAGACATTCTACTGTTACGATGATGCCGAAAAACTGGATGCGATGGCCCGGATTGGCAAACAGGCTGAAATCACCCGTTTCAAGGGATTAGGGGAAATATCGCCGGATGAATTCACGCACTTCATCGGGCCCGACATCCGGTTGGAAATGGTCTCGATCGGTAAACACTCAGGCATCAAAGAGCTGCTCACTTTCTACATGGGAAAAAACACACAGGAACGCCAACGCTACATCATCGAGAACCTCCGTGTCATTCAGGATATCGTGGAAGAAGAGCCGGCTCCAGCCGAGAAAACCGAGGCAGCCTGATACGGATCCCGATCCCTGACCAAACCGTTCCCACCGATTGCCTTCCATGAAGCAGCCTGAAGATTCCAAACAGATCGAGCTGTCATTTGCCACGCTCGAACCGCTCGCTGAACCAACTCCCCAAGCCAAGGCAGTAGAAACACCCGCACCCGCGCCCATTCCTGACACTCCGGCACCCGCACCCAGCCCCAATCCTGCTCCGATCCCGCCTGCTTATCCCGGCTCGACCGGCAAGCCGGTCGTCTCGGACATGTTTGGAAACTGGTTCCTCGACTACGCTTCCTACGTCATCCTCGAACGTGCCGTCCCTCATTGCAACGACGGGCTCAAGCCGGTTCAAAGACGTATCCTGCATTCAATGAGGGAACTCGAAGATGGCCGATACAACAAGGTAGCGAACATCATCGGGAACACCATGAAGTATCACCCGCACGGGGATGCTAGCATTGGCGATGCGCTGGTGCAACTTGGGCAAAAAGACCTGCTCATCGACATGCAGGGAAACTGGGGAAACATCCTCACTGGAGACTCCGCAGCCGCCCCGCGTTACATTGAGGCCCGCCTCTCCAAGTTTGCCCTTGAGGTCGCGTTCAATCCAAAGACCACCTTCTGGCAACTCTCCTACGACGGACGGAACAAGGAGCCGATAACCCTCCCGATGAAATTTCCTCTTGTTTTGGCTCAAGGGATCGAGGGGATTGCCGTCGGCCTTGCCTGCAAGATTCTTCCCCACAATTTCCTGGAACTCATCGACGCCAGCATCGATATCCTGAATGGGAAAGACACGGACATTCTTCCCGATTTCCTAACAGGAGGAATGGCCGATTTCACGGACTATAACCGCGGCATGCGCGGGGGGCGGGTCCGGGTCCGCGCGCTCATTGAGCAACGCACCCGCAATACCCTTGTGGTGCGCGAGATCCCGTTCTCCACGACCACGGGCAGTCTCATCGATTCGATCATTTCCGCCAATGACAAAGGCAAAATCAAGGTTGCCAAAGTCGAGGACAACACCGCGGAGAATGTCGAAATCCTGATCCACTTGCCATCAGGGGCGGATGCTCAACAAACCATCGAAGCCCTTTACGTATTCACCGACTGCGAAGTCTCCATATCGCCAAACGCCTGTGTGATCAATGGCGACAAACCGGAGTTTGTGGGTGTGGATGAACTCCTCCGCCGATCCACTCTCGATACCAAGGAACTGCTTCGTCGCGAATTGGAGATCCAACTCGGTGAACTCCAGGAAAAATGGCATTTTGCATCACTGGAACGCATCTTCATCGAGAAACGCATCTACCGCGATATTGAAGAAGCGGAAACCTGGGAAGAAGTGATTGCCCGAATCGAAAGCGGCCTCGCGCCCTACCGCAAACTCTTCAGGCGGGCAATAACCCGGGACGACATCATCGCGCTAACCGAAATCCGCATCAAGCGAATCTCGAAATACAACACCTTCCAAGCCGATGAGTTCATTCGCGGCCTGGAATCCCAAATCGAAGATACCCAACACCACCTCGCCCACCTCACCGACTACGCCATCCGCTACTTTGAGGGGATTCGCCTGCGCTACGGCAAGGGACGGGGCAGACGGACACGCATCGAGTCGTTCGACCGTATCGTCGCCTCCGAGGTCGCGCTCGCAAGCGAGACACTTTACGTGAACCGCAAGGAAGGCTTCGCCGGATTCGGAATGAAGAAGGATGAGGAAGTCTGCAAATGCTCTCCCATTGCCGACATCATTGTTTTCCTCCGCGGCGGAAAAATGCTGATCACCCGAGTCTCGGAGAAGGCTTTCGTGGGTAAGGATATCATTCACATCGCCGTTCTGGACAAGGAAACGCAAGAGCGAATGGTCTACAACATCGTATACCGCGATGGCAAAGACGGACGCTCCTATGCCAAACGATTCAAAATCGAAGGATTCACCCGCGACCGCGAATACGACCTCACCAAAGGAACCGAAGGGAGCCGTATTCTCTATTTCGCCGATCTTCCCGAGGACAAATGCGATGTCGTAACCGTTTACCTCAAACCGGCCCCACGGCTTCGCAAAACGGATTTCGAGTTCGACTTCGCCAGCCTTGCCATCAAAAACCGTGATGCTATGGGCAATCTGGTCTCCCAACACGGCATTAAAAATGTGTCCCGCAAAATCCGCAACACAATCGATCCAAACGCGACACCAGAAAACCATTCACCCCAGGATGAATCCAATCCGGATAAGCATACCGATACTGATCCGGCCGCGGCATCGTGATTGAACCGCCGTCCGCCTCTTGCCCATGGTCTTTGTTTTGAGTTCATGAGATGAGATGGAGGCATTATTTTGGATTGTTGAAACGGGATTCGGTGAAGGTGATGGCGTCGCGTTTGCGGGTGTGCTGGCATTTTATCGTTGGCAATGCAGAGCGTCGGCAATGACAAGTTTCTCGTCGAGGGTGCCGAGGGTCTGGAGCCGGGCGGTGGCGGTGGTGAGTTCGCAGGCTTGGGTGCCGTGTTTTTGATCGCAGAGGGCAACGGGCTGTAGAGTGCCGTCCTCGTGTTCGGCCAAGTTGTGTAGGCCGCTGTGGTCGCGGATCCTTTTTCAATCCAAAACCAAGGCAATGGAAAGGGGACCGGCCTGCTACTGGAACCCGTTTGTCAGCAACGCGGCGAAGGGCTCCCGGGTTCATCCGGCGGAAAAGCTGGTAGAAGACACTGTAACCGGGCACCTGACGGAAAGCCTTCGGCCTTTCTTCAA
>JAQVLM010000080.1 GCA_028704125.1 Opitutales bacterium | reverse complement strand
TTGGTTCCGAGAATGGAATCTCCGACGTAGTTAAAGTGCGCGGTCTCAACGGAGTCCATCAGGATGGAATTCTTGTATTCGCAGGAGTTTCCCAGGACGCAGTCCCTTCCAACGATCACATTGCCTCGAATATAGACTCCGGGCCTTAGCTCGCAGTCGGGTCCGATATAAGCCGGTCCTTCAATTACGCCATAAGGAGGAAGCTCCACAGAATCATGGATGAATACTTTCCCCGAGACATGCAGTTGGGGAGGGAATACGGATCTTGCACCTTCCAACTCGTCGCCGGACAAGACCGTCAAAAGAGCGTTGTGAATCCCATTCAACCATTCCCAAGGGGCGGCATGGGCGTCAAAACAAGCCCTGAAAGGCGCGAGTGAATCCGGGATCGTGAAGAAATCAGACGCCTTAATCATAGACCTAAAGATGGACGTGTTACTTCGAAGTGGTTGCTGCGATTTCCTGTTCTTCGAGTTGTCGGATTCTCTCAATGTCCTTGATGCGGTCTTTGCCGTTCATTCTAATGTTGACCAGCACCGGATCGCTGACCTCGGTCTGATACACCAGATTCCACATTCCTTCTTTCATAACGCTGCGGGACCCGGAAACCAGTGTAGCGTTGATGCAATAATGGGTGGCGGCTCTCGCCTTCAGCAATTTGTCACTTGCGGCGCGGGCCAGCGCATCCTTGAGGGAAACGGGAGGAACCACTCCTTCCGGCCAGCGATGAGTGCCCCTTACTTCAAAGCCTCGCACCTCCTGAATGTTGATTTTTCCATCCATGCGGAGGGAAACATTGAATGCCCGGCCCTTTTCGGTGGCGTATCCCAGACGCCAGAATCCCATCATCGAATCCCCGCTGTCGTCCGCGAGCAAAGTTGCATTGACGCAATATACAGGAGATTGCTCGACGGTGGCCAAGCGTTCTTCGGCTATTGAAACCGCTTTTTCCAGCTCGATGGCGGGGCGATCCCGGTCAGGCCAGATGCGAACCGCGAAAAGCGACTGGGCCATCATGATTGAAAGGAGTGTAGCGATGAAGACCGGTTTTTTGTGTGTCATATGCGTCCTGAACTTGATTTGTATTCAGTAATCTACCATACCCTTGTCGCATTGAACACCGCCGTTCGTCAAGCCGAATGGTAAAAACGATTCCACGATCGATTCTGAAAATTAAGGCTTGCAAATGATCGGAGTGGACCTAATTTCCTTCCCTTTTTATTCGAAACTTAACGGATTTTCAAATGCCCACAATCAATCAGCTTGTAAATCGGCCAAGGCGCGCTCTCGAAGCGACGTCCAAATCGCCGGCGTTGAAGGCGAACCCGTTCCGCAGAGGGGTGTGTGTTCAGGTTATGACTCGTACTCCCAAGAAGCCGAATTCGGCAATCCGGAAGGTGGCCAAGGTGCGACTGACCACGGGTATCGAAGTGATCGCCTACATTCCCGACGAAGGCCATTCGCTGCAGGAGCACAGTATCGTGTTGGTGCGCGGCGGTCGTGTTAAGGACCTTCCGGGTGTCCGTTATCACATCGTGCGTGGAACGCTCGACTGTCAGGGCGTTGAAAAGAGAAGGCGCAGCCGCTCGAAGTATGGCGTGAAGCGTCCGAAGCAGAAGAGCTGAACCTAAGCGGAAATTTCAACTTTGCGATAAGTATGTCCAGAAGAAGACAAGCCGAAAAAAGACCTCTCACCCCGGATCCCCGGTATGGGAGCACACTCGTTACCTCCCTCATCAACACGGTGATGGAACGCGGTAAAAAGTCCGTGGCTCAGCGCATTGTTTACGGTGCATTTGAGCTCGTTAGTGAGAAGCTTGGAAAGGGAGACCCGATCGATCTCCTGATCGGTGCTCTGGAGAACGCACGTCCTAAGCTTGAGGTTAAGAGCCGCCGGGTGGGTGGAGCTACCTATCAGGTGCCTTTGGAAATCCCATACGAACGCCAGCAGAGTTTGGCCTTTCGTTGGATGGTAGGATCCGCGAGGTCCAAGAAGGGTAAGCCAATGCGTGAAGCGTTGGCCGACGAAATCGTGGATGCTTACAACAACACCGGAGGCGTGGTTCGCAAGAAAGAAGATACGCACAAGATGGCACAGGCCAACCGCGCGTTCGCTCACCTTCGTTGGTGATTTGTGTGCCGGATTAGGAGAACCGACATCACAGGAAATTTTACTTATGGCTAAAGGGGAAAACCTTTCTGCGGCTAATTCGCCTTCGCGCAAGACACCGCTTGAACACACTCGCAATATCGGTATTGCCGCTCATATTGACGCGGGCAAAACCACCACTACCGAGCGTATCCTGTATTACACAGGAGCTGTGCACAAGATCGGGGAAGTCCACGAGGGCACTGCGGTTACCGACTGGATGGAGCAGGAACGCGAACGCGGAATCACCATCACAGCGGCTGCGATTTCGGCTGAGTGGACGACCAAAGAAGGTCCGTTCGCCGGTATTCGCCACCAGGTGAACATTATCGACACTCCGGGACACGTGGACTTTACCGCTGAAGTGGAGCGTTCCTTGCGCGTGCTCGACGGAGCTGTTGCGGTGTTCTGCGCGGTTGCCGGTGTTCAGCCACAGTCCGAGACGGTGTGGCGCCAGATGAACAAGTATCATGTCCCCCGCTTGGCGTTCATCAACAAGATGGACCGCACGGGAGCTGATTTCTTTAATGCGGTTGAGACCATGCGGACCAAGCTTGGTGCCAATGCGCATCCGTTGTTCCTGCCCATTGGACAGGAAGACCAGTTCAGGGGTTTGATTGACCTGGTGCGCATGCGTGCCCGCCTTTGGGATATGAGTGATCCCACCGGGGTTAGGGTCGAAGAATGCGAGATCCCAGCCGAGTTTCGTGAACAGGCCGATCAATACCGTGAGCAATTGATCGAAGCGGTCGCAAACTACGACGACGTCTTTGCGGAAAAGTATCTCGAAGGAGCCGAGTTCACCACCGATGAATTTGTGTGGGCGATCCGTCGCGCAACTGCTACCCTAGAGTTCGTGGGTGCAGTCCCGGGAACCGCCTTTAAGAATAAGGGAATTCAGAAGCTTCTGGATTCCGTCATCGAGTTTCTGCCCAGCCCGTTGGACGTTCCCCAGATAAAGGGTGAGAACGACGACGGTGAGGAAGTCATTATTCCTTCTGACGACTCCTCGAAGGTGGCTGGACTTGCGTTCAAGCTTTGGACCGACCCCTACGTTGGTAAGTTGGTATTCTTCCGTCTTTACAGTGGACACCTCAAGAAGGGAACTGTTCTTTACAATCCCCGGACCCGCAAATCCGAGCGTGTAAGCCGTCTGATGTTGATGAAGGCGGATAGCCGCCAGGACGTGGATGAAATTTTCTCCGGGGACATCTGTGCCGTTATCGGCGTAAAGGAAGTGGTCACTGGAGATACGCTTTGTGACAAGGACTTTGATGTCCGCCTCGAGCCGCCATCCTTCCCGGAACCGGTGATTTCGCTCTCAATTGAGCCCAAGACCAAAGCTGACTCTGAAAAGATGTCGCTTGGACTGCAGCGTTTGGCTGAAGAAGATCCGACCTTCACGGTCAGCTCCAATCAGGAAACCGGCCAGACCATCATTGCCGGGATGGGTGAACTGCACCTCGAAATCATCCGTGACCGTTTGTTCCGCGAGTTCAAGGTGGAAGCCGACGCTGGCAAGCCGCAGATCGCCTATCGCGAGACGATTACCCAGCAGGGGGAGGCGGAAGGAAAGTTCGTTCGCCAGTCGGGTGGACGTGGTCAGTATGGTCATGCCGTTATCCGGATTGAGCCGAATGAAAAGGGCAAGGGCGTAGAAGTGATTAACCAGATCGTGGGTGGTGTGATTCCCAAGGAATACATCAAGCCGACGATTGAAGGGATCCATGAGGCCG
This sequence comes from Opitutales bacterium, assembly GCA_028704125.1. Classification (GTDB taxonomy): domain Bacteria; phylum Verrucomicrobiota; class Verrucomicrobiia; order Opitutales; family JAFGAQ01; genus JAFGAQ01. The sequence continues at coordinate 5,743 of JAQVLM010000080.1, read as the reverse complement.
CTCGCAATGGGATCCTTGCCGGGTTCCCGGTGGTGGATTTCAAGGCCTACATCATTGACGGTTCATACCACGAAGTCGACTCTTCGGAAATGGCGTTTAAGATGGCGGGGATCTTCGGATTCAAGGAAGCCATGAAAAAAGCCCACCCGGTTCTGCTTGAGCCAATTGTCAAGGTTGAGGTGACTTCGCCGGAAGAGTACCAGGGCGACATTTTGGGCGACATCAACCGTCGCCGTGGCCAGATTCAGAGCATGGACGCCAAGAAGGGTCTTTGTATTGTCACATCATTTGTGCCGCTGGAAACGATGTTCGGTTACGCAACCGATGTCCGCTCTCTCAGTAAGGGACGCGCCAGCTATTCGATGGAGCCGAGCCATTTCGAACAGGTTCCCTCCAGTGTTCTTCAAAACGTGATCGACGCAAGGTCGAAAGGAAAGTAAGCATTGCCATGAAACAGCCAAGGATCAGGATTAGACTTAAAGGTTTTGATTACCGGGTGATCGACCAGTCCACGAGTGAGATCGTGGAGACTGCCAAGCGCTCGGGTGCACGAGTGGCCGGACCCATTCCCCTCCCGACAAGGGTGGAAAAGTATTCGGTTAACCGTTCTCCTCACGTTGACAAGAAGTCGATGGATCAGTTCGAAATGCGCACGCACAAGCGCATGATCGACATCATCGAGCCTACATCGGTCACTGTGGATGAGCTCAAGAAGCTCAATTTGCCCGCTGGAGTCGAAATCACCATTAATGTCTAAAATTTCAGTATTCTCTGCTTGATTTCTCGAGTGGGGGTGTTTTAATCGGACTTTTTTCAAAAATCACACGTCTAACGCAGGTCTTATCGAAACGGGGCAACCCACCTGCCGCTTAGCTATGAATATTACACTATTAGGTAAAAAAATAGGGATGACACAGGTATATGACGCAGACAATCGTCTGCAGCCTGTGACTGTAATCGAAGTGGGACCGTGTCCCGTCACCCAGGTCAAGACTGTGGAAAAGGACGGATACAATGCGGTTCAGATCGGATTTGGGGAGCAGAAGGCCAGCCGCATGAACAAGGCGGAAATCGGCCATCTGAAGAATGTCGAATCCAAGCCACTGGTTCATCTCAAGGAATTTCGGGTGGAAGACGTTGCCGGATACAAAGTCGGCGATGTGCTCACTGCGAACCGCTTCAGCGAAGGCCAGTACATCGACGTGATTGGTGTTACGAAGGGCTACGGATTTCAAGGCGTCATGAAGCGCTATAACTATTCGGGGCAGCCGGCGACACACGGGCACATGATGCACCGTCGCGGTGGTTCCTACGGTATGAGGCAGACTCCGGGTCACATTTTAAAAGGTAAGCAGATGCCGGGTCACATGGGATGTGTCCAACGGACGGTTCAAAACCTGAGCATCGTCAAGGTGCTTCCGGAAAAGAACATCATTCTGGTGCGGGGCAGTTTGCCGGGTTCGAATGGTTCGATCCTGTCGGTTCGCACAGCGAAGAAAAAGGGTGCCTCGAAAGCCGCGTGAGTAGAAAGGATTGAGCGACAATGAAATTCAAGGTATATTCACCGGAAGGTGTTGAGGTTTCCGAAAAGGAGATTGCTGAGTGGCCCGTCCTGGAAGGGGAAACCGGCTTGCAGGCTCTCCGTCAGTATCTGCTTGCGGTCCGCAACAACCAGCGTCAGGGCAATGCATGCACCAAGACCCGTTCCGAGGTCAGTGGAACAGGTAAGAAACCCTTCAAGCAAAAGGGAACAGGTGGTGCCCGTCAGGGATCCCGTCGCACGGTGATCTGGCGCAAGGGTGGTGTGATCTTCGGACCCCGCCCAAGGGACTTCTCTGAAAAGGTCAATCAGAAGATGAAGGACCTCGCATTCAAGCGCGCTTTGTTTGAACGTGCTTCGGATGGAAAGGTAGCGTTGATTCAGCGTTTTGAATCGGCCGATGCCAAGACCAAGACCTTTAACTCGATTCTGGGAAAGATGGCTCCTGCCGGGCGCGTCCTGATCGTTGATGACCAGTTCGACGACAAGATGGTTTTGGCAGCCCGCAATATCGAGCGGGTGGAAATGATCGGGACCGACACCCTGAGTGCGACCGATTTGCTAAAGTTTCAGAACATTATCATTTCCGAGCGTGGTACGGACACGATTCTTGCCCGCGTGAAAGGAGCTGAATCATGATCAATCCAGCGAAAGTATTGAAGGAGTCGATCCTGTCGGAGAAGGCGACCCGCCTCTCTTCCCATAGCAATCAGTATACATTTGAAGTGTATCCGGATGCCGATCGCAAGGAAGTCGCCGAGGCTGTTGAGCAGCTTTACAAGGTCAAAGTGACCCGTGTGAACATCCTGAATTCCAAACCCCTGATCAAGCTCAACCGGATGAACCGGAAGCGTGTGGCGAAGAGTGCGGCCAAAAAGGCCATCGTGACACTCAAGCAGGGTGATACCATCGAAATGCAGTAAGCACCGAATCCACCGGAGGAAAAACCATGCCTTTGATTGAAACAAGACCATTGACACCGAGCCAGCGCTTCCACGTGAAGAACCGGCAGGAAGTGTCGACTAAACGTCCGGAGAAGGAACTGACCGAAAGCATTCACCACAAGAAGGGTCGCAATGCATATGGCCGGATCACATCGCGTCGCCGGGGTGGCGGACACAAACGCCTCTATCGCGTGATCGATTTCCGTCGTGACAAGTTGGATGTGGAGGCGGAAGTGCTCGCGATCGAGTATGATCCGAACCGCTCTGCTAACATCGCGCTGCTGCAGTATGCGGACGGCGAAAAGAGCTACATCCTTGCGCCGCAGGGCGTATCGGCGGGTTCGAAGCTGATGAGCTCCACCAAGAAGATCGAATTTATCCCTGGAAACAGCATGCCGTTATCGGTGATGCCGCCCGCCATGAAGATTCATGCGGTGGAACTGTTGCCGGGGAAGGGTGCTCAGATCGCCCGTTCGGCAGGAAATGCCGTCCAGATGGTGAATGTAGATGGAGACAATGCGACTTTGAAGCTTCCCTCCGGCGAAATCCGCCTGGTGAATGCGAAGTGCCGCGCCACCATCGGTGAAGTCGGAAATTCGACCCACCAGAACCAGAAGCTGGGTAAGGCCGGTCGTAACCGTTGGAAGGGCAAGCGCCCACGCGTCCGCGGGGTTGCAATGAACCCGGTCGATCACCCGATGGGTGGTGGTGAAGGCCGTACATCGGGTGGTGGTCAGCCCGTCTCCCCATGGGGACAGTTGGCAAAGGGCTTCCCGACCCGTAAGCGCTCGAAGACGAGCAATTCCATGATCCTGGTCCGTCGCAACGGCCGCAAGGTGAAACGCTGAAACGAAAGAATTGAGAAGTCATGTCAAGATCCCTTAGAAAAGGTTATTTCGTCGATCCAGGACTGATGAAGAAAGTCACGGAAGCGCAGGCTACCAGTTCGCGCAAGCCGATTCAGACTTGGTCCCGTCGTTCAACGATCACGCCCGATTTCATCGGGTTGAACGTCAACGTTCACAACGGCCGCAAGTTCCTGACGGTTTATGTGACGGAAAACATGGTGGGGCACAAACTGGGCGAGTTTGCGCTGACACGAACCTTTAAAGGCCACAATCCGCATACGCAGAAATAGTTTGGGTGCCGGGTAAGCCCGGCTGACGGGATGAGGTTCCGTATAGGAGCCCAAGTCGCGGCAGTCTGGACCGGCAAACAAACACCACTCGCAAAGAGCCATGGAAATCAGAGCATTAACCAAATATTCGAGGATGTCTCCGCAGAAAGTGCGGGAGATCACTCGTGTGATCCAAGGGAAGAACGCGGCCGAAGCGGCTGAGCTTCTCAAGTTTATTCCGAGGAAGTCTGCGCGGCTTGTCTACAAGACGCTGAAGTCTGCGATTGCCAACGCGGAGAACAATGCGAACGTGGTGGCGGAATCGCTCACCATCAAGTCGGCCATTGTGAACGAAGGGCCTTCCATTAAACGTTTCCATCCCGTGGCAAGGGGAATGGCGCATCCCTATAAGAAGCGGATGAGTCACATCACTATCGTACTGGCACAGTCATAAGAGAAGTATTATGGGACAGAAAGTAAATCCTATTGGTTTCCGGCTTGCAGTCCGTCGCGACTGGGAGTCCCGTTGGTTTGCCAGCAAGAAAGAATTCCCCAAGCTCTTGAAGGAGGACTACGTGATCCGTCAGTACCTTTCCAAGAAGCTGAAGTTGGCTTCGGTGCCGAGTATCTTTATTGAGCGGGCCTCGAACCGGGTGCGTGTGAAGATTTTCACTGCTCGTCCGGGGTTTGTGATCGGGCGCAAGGGCGGAGAACTTGACAAGCTCAAGGACGATCTCGCGAAGCTCGTGGGTCACGAAGTGCTGGTGGATGTTCAGGAAGTCAAAAAGCCTGAGCTCGAAGCCCAGTTGGTGGCCGAGAATGTTGCACTCCAGTTGGAACGTCGTATTTCCTTCCGCCGCGCAATGAAGAAGGCGGTTCAGACCACGATGTCGGTCGGGGCCGATGGGATTCGTATCCAGTGTTCGGGGCGTTTGGGCGGCGCGGAAATCGCCCGCACTGAAAAGCAGCGCGCGGGTCGTGTGCCCCTACATACATTGCGTGAGAATATTGACTACGGTTTCGCAACGGCGGAGACCGTTTATGGAACCATCGGAGTCAAGACTTGGGTATGTCTTCCCAAGGAAGAAACCGTCTGAGGTCGAAACCCTTAATCAGGCACTAAAATGGCTTTAATTCCAAATAGAACAAAATACCGCAAGGTCCACAAGGGCCGTATCCGTGGCGAGGCCAAGAGGGGAGACTATCTGGCGTTCGGTGAGTTTGGTATCCAGACGTTGGATCGCGGCAAACTTAAGGCAAACCAGATTGAAGCGGCCCGTATCGCGATCAACCGTTACCTGAAAAGAAAAGGTAAGGTGTGGATCCGGATATTCCCGCAGAAGCCGATTACCCGCAAGCCTGCAGAAACCCGTATGGGTAAAGGTAAGGGATCGGTGGAATACTGGGTGGCCGTTGTGCGCCCCGGTAATGTGCTTTTCGAGTTGTCCGGATGTTCGGTAAGTGTGGCCCGTGAGGCCATGCGTTTGGCCGATGGTAAGCTGGGCGTTCGTTGTCGTTTCATCTCCCGCGAGGATGGTGATGCATTGTAAGGCGTAGGAGGATTTGAAGCGTATGGCTAAGAAGAATGTAGAGATCCGGGAGCAAAGCCCGGCGGAGCTGGAGAAAATGATCCGTGATGCGGAAGATGAGCTCGTCACCCTCCGTCTGCGCAAGCAGACCGGGCAGATCGACAAGCCCCATCGACTGATGGAATTGCGTCGGAACATCGCCCGGTTGAAAACCTTTTTGAATAACAAGAAGACGGCCTCCACCGATGCCGCAGTCTGAGGAGTAGATCAAGATGAGCGAAAGAAATCAGCGTAAGGTATTGACCGGAGTAGTCGCCAACCGTTCTGGTAACAAGTCGGTGAAGGTCGAGTATTCCTATAAGATTCCGCACCCCCGTTTCGGTAAGGAAATCAAGAGCAAAACCGTGGTTCATGCGCATGACGAGGCTAACGAATGCCAGGCCGGTGACAAGTTCGAGATCTCGGAAACCCGCCCATTGAGCAAGCTCAAGCGCTGGCGCGTGATCCGTGTCATCGAAAAAGCTCTCACAGTGTGATGAGGCAATCCATAGCATAATAGGAGAGCGCAGATATGATACAGATGCAGACAGCTTTTAAGGTTGCCGATAACATC
>JAQVLM010000079.1 GCA_028704125.1 Opitutales bacterium | reverse complement strand
CGCACCCGGGCCAGAATGTGAAAATGATTCGACATGATCGAGTAGGCCAGAAGATCCACCCCACAGAACGCCGCCTGACGGTGCATCATGCGAATGAACACCTCCTTCTCCCCTTCCTCCAGCAAATGTTCGCCCAGACAACAACGACTCATCAAGTGATAGATGCCATCCCGGTTGTGGATAATCAGTCGCTTCTTCTTCATGAGAATCCTCCTTTTCTTATAGGCTAAGTATACACATCAAAACGTCAATTAAAGTGCCTGTTTCTTTATTGATCCTAAGCACGGAGCTTGCAAATCGCATCCACTTTGTTCACCCTCTCTCCAGCCTTCGGCGATTGGAACTACCCAACGCAGGATAAACACATCACCCTGAAAACCTCTCCCTCTGATACCATGATGGATCCCCTTCTCATCGGAAAAGCCAACGAACTCGACATCGGAATCATCCCCGGTCTCGCCAATCGCCATGGACTTGTGGCCGGGGCCACCGGCACCGGCAAAACCGTCACCCTTCAGAAGATGGCAGAGATGTTTTCCAGCATTGGAGTTCCGGTATTCGTGGCCGACGTGAAAGGTGATCTTTCCGGCATCAGCATGCCAGCAGTCCCATCCGAGAAACTGATGGCCCGTCTCGCCAAAATCGGGATCCACACCTTTGAACCGAAAGGAAACCCCGCTACCTTTTGGGATGTATTCGGCGAAAACGGCCATCCGCTCCGGGCGACCGTATCGGACATGGGGCCACTGATGCTGAGCCGACTGCTTAACCTCAATGACACCCAAGCCGGTGTGCTTCAGATCGTATTCAAACTGGCTGACGACGAGGGACTGCTGCTGCTGGACCTCAAAGACCTCCGGGCCATGGTTCAGCATGTGGGCGAGCGCGCACGTGAGCTCACCCATGCTTATGGAAATGTTTCGTCCGCATCGATCGGAGCAATCCAGCGTGGCCTCCTTACCCTTGAAGAAGAAGGCGGCGAGATCTTTTTCGGTGAACCGATGCTGGACATCCAGGATCTACTCCAGACCGACAACCGCGGACGCGGGATCATCCACATTCTGGCAGCCGAAAAGCTCTACCAACGCCCCAAGCTCTACTCTACTTTCCTTCTCTGGCTGCTCTCCGAACTATTCGAACAACTTCCGGAAGTCGGAGACCCCGACAAGCCCAAACTGGTCTTCTTCTTCGATGAGGCCCACTTGCTTTTCTCTGACTCGCCCAAAGCCCTCGTGGAGAAAATCGAACAAGTCGTCCGGCTTATCCGGTCCAAAGGAGTGGGTGTGTATTTTGTCACCCAGAACCCGCTCGATGTTCCGGTATCCGTTCTTGGGCAGCTCGGTAACCGGGTACAACACGCGCTCAGGGCCTTTACGCCGCGCGACCAGAAAGCGGTGAAAACCGCAGCCGAAACCATGCGTGCAAACCCGGCATTTGATGCTGAGTCCGCGATTCTGGAACTCGGTGTTGGGGAGGCGTTGGTCTCATTTCTAGACGAGAAAGGTCGACCCGGCATGGTCGAGCGGACTTCCGTTATCGCCCCATGTTCCCGCCTTGGACCGATAACGCCTGAAGAGCGCAAACTCATCATGCGCGACTCGCTTGTCTACGGGGTCTACGAAAAGCCACTGGATCGCGTCTCCGCATACGAACGACTCCGTGCCCTGACTGAGCAACGCCAACAGCAAGCGGAAGAAGAAGCCCGGATGAAGGCCGCAGCAAAAGCCACGCCCACTGCCCGTGAACCCGAGCGCGAACGCAATCCAGTGAATGAGATGCTCTTCGGCAGGACCGGACCCCGTGGTGGCCGCACCGACGGCCTTGTGCAAAGTGCCGCCAAAAGTGCCGCACGCACGATGGGCACAGGGCTGGGACGCCAACTCTTGCGAGGTATCCTCGGATCGCTGATGGGTGGCAAAAAGACCCGCTGACGCCATAGTTGTCATTCCAGACTCCATTATTCTCCCACCAACGCAAAGACGCAACCACGAGCAGCCGTCCTGTTCATCAATTTACGGAGGAGGATTTCGCCCTCACCCACCGCAATCGAAGGACCCGCTCAAATAGTTTCCTTGGCTGGATGGAACGAAATCCGATGACAATACCCGATTCTTCTTGAATAACCAACTGCTGCGATTTGCACGGGGAGGAAGCCTTATCGTCACCATCTTCTACGAAGGAACCCTCAAACAATTGAAGACGTTTACGATGAATGGTATGACATCGCAGTGTGTCTGCTTCTGCTTCCGACCAACATCCAATCGCTCAATCGGGACAAAATTTCTCACTCTTACAACGTAAAGTTGTTGTCTATCATGCATCCACAGCTCGCGAAATGATCCATCTATCGGCCCCAAACATCCTCTCGCAACAACCCTAATGCATAGTGTGAAACACGGAAAACCAATCGCTCTATCGGCAATCCTTCTGATGGCCTGTTACCTTTTGGTTGAGATCGTCTATCGCAACTACAGGACCTTCAGAGAAGCCTCCGATCCCATCCTTGTGACCATCGCCATTCCCCTGTTCGGGTCCGCCATCGCCTTTCTTGGACTCATTCCGTTTTACCTGAAAGAGAAAGGATACAATTGGTGGGCAGGAACGATCGTGGCGATTCTATCGCTGGCCACGATGATAAAAGTCATTCCGACAGGGCTATTCTTGGCACCGCTAACTGTTCTGATCGTGGCACACCTGGGCTTCCGAAGAAAAATGAATACCCTCGGTTTATTCGTTTCCTTCCTTTTGCTGGGCGGATTGATGCTACTCGATCATCATGGATACCGGATCTACGGGTACTCTCACTTTTACCGATGCCCACCTCCGAAAAACGAAAACTGGATACCAGTCAAAGATTTCGTTGACCGACAGCACATTGAATTGGCCGATGGAACCATTTTAAGTCTACACCCCTACGGTTTCACCGAAAAAGCATTCGCGCTCGGCGAGAATTACCTGTCCTGGATCGTCTTCAACGTATCAAAGTCGGATTTGTATTTCAAAGAAGAGTCTCCCGGAAAATGGATCGTCAGAACAGGAACCCATTACAATGACAGGGGCCCCTGCCGTCCCATCCAATGTTTCTTTCCACGCCGATACTACGACTATGAAAACATCGATGTGCCAAGTTATGGATTCCAGAGCATCGCATCCCCTACAGAATCTGCGATGGAGATCGTGGACATGGAAGCCTTCATGGAGGAGGTAAGGCTACACCGACAGAAACTTGGATTGGAGGACTGAAAAGACGCCCGCCCAGTCATCGATGATTCCATGTCGGCGCACGTTCAATTGAATGAGCTGAAATCGATCGTGTAGTCAGGACCGGCCGTTTCCCGACAAAAGAGACGACCCATCTGCTGGATCGCTTATTCCAAATTCTCTCAAAAAGTTACCATATGTCCGATCATCTGCGATCCCCACGGGAAATACAGATGCATTGACTTGATTCCCACCCGATCCCGAATAGGGTGGAGATCATGGAATCCCAGTCAAAAAGCCGCACCTTAACCCGTATCCTCGACGCAGGGATCGCAGGAGCCGTATGGCTCATACTCTGCCTGGTGCTCAGGGGATTTGTGCCGATGGATGGCGGACCGATGGTGAAATCGGCTGTGGCTGCCTACACCGCATTTCCCATTGCCTGCGTATTCTGGATGGCCACGCAGATGTTCAGGGTGACGATCGAGGATCAAATGCAACTGCGCCGGGTGAGGGTCGAACAGTCCAAATAGTCACCCCTTTCACCCGTTTCAAGGGAAAGGGGTCTGTGAAATCGTAGCGCAAAGAGAACCCTTCGCATCCCTTTGATGGAGACAGAGACTAGCCTGCAAAGCGATCGGCATTCATAACCTTGGTCCACGCGGCCACAAAGTCCCTGACAAACTTCTCCTTGCTGTCGTCCTGCGCATACAGCTCCGCATAGGCACGCAGAATGGAGTTGGAGCCGAAAACCAAATCCACACGGGTGGCAGTCCATTTCACGACACCAGAGGCGCGGTCGCGAATGTAGTAAAGGTTTTCACCCCTGGGCTCCCACACATTGCCCATGTCCGTCAAGTTCATGAGGAAGTCATTGGTCAGAGCACCCACCCGATCGGTGAACACGCCATGTTGCGAGCCTCCATGGTTGGTCCCGAGCACACGCATTCCTGCGATCAGCACGGTCATTTCGGGAGCGGTGAGGCCCATGAGTTGAGTGCGGTCAAGCAGGAATTCCTCGGGTTTCACCGCGTATGATTTCTTGACCCAATTCCGATAGCCGTCGTGAAGCGGTTCAAGAACCGCAAAGGATTCGACATCGGTCATTTCCTGAGTGGCATCTCCGCGACCGGGTGTGAAAGGCACGGATATCGCAAAACCGGCGGCCTTAGCCGCGTGTTCGATGGCCACGTTTCCGGCCAGCACAATCACATCCGCAATACTCGCTCCGGCTTCAGCGGCTATGGGTTCAAGCACCCTGAGCACCTTTCCAAGGCGAACCGGTTCATTGCCCTCCCAATCCCGCTGGGGTCGCAAACGAATGCGTGACCCGTTTGCACCACCCCGCATGTCCGAGCCCCGGAAAGTGCGGGCGCTATCCCATGCAGTGGCGACCAAATCAGCCATAGGGAGCCCACTGTTTGCGATACGGGCTTTCACGGATTCGACATCGTAGCTATTATTCCCGGCGGGCACAGGATCCTGCCAGATAAGGTCCTCCCGCGGAACCCATGGACCGAGATAGCGAGCCTTTGGCCCCATGTCACGATGGGTCAGCTTAAACCAGGCACGGGCAAACACCTCCGAGAAGTAAGCTGGATCCTTACTGAAACGCTCGGAAATCGGACGGTAGATTGGATCCATTTTCAATGCCATATCCGCGTCAGTCATAATCGGGTTGTAGCGGATGGATGGGTCCTCAACATCAACCGGTTTGTCTTCCTCCCTGATCGCGACGGGTTCATACTGCCACGCCCCCGCCGGGCTCTTCCTCAGCTCCCAATCGAGCGTCAGAAGGAGATGGAAATACTCATTGTCCCACCGGGTGGGATGGGTGGTCCATGCGCCCTCAATGCCGCTGGTCATTGTGTTGCGCCCAACGCCACGGCCGTTCTTGTTCATCCATCCCAAACCCTGCTCCTCAACTGGCGCTGCTTCGGGCTCAGGACCGAGGTTGGACGCCTTCCCATTTCCATGACACTTGCCGACCGTGTGTCCTCCGGCTGTCAAAGCGACGGTTTCCTCATCATTCATCGCCATACGGGCAAAGGTTACCCGCATGTCTCTGGCAGTGCGCAGGGGATCCGGATTTCCATCCACTCCTTCCGGATTCACGTAGATTAGACCCATCTGAACCGCTGCCAACGGATTCTCGAGGGTTTCCCGGTCATCGCTTTCATAGCGCTCACGGCTACTGGCAAGCCATTCCTTTTCGGAACCCCAATAAGTATCCTTTTCAGGATGCCAGATATCCTCGCGTCCGAATCCAAATCCAAAAGGCTTCAACCCCATGGACTCGTAGGCAACAGTCCCGGCCAGAATGATGAGATCGGCCCAACTGATCTTGTTGCCATACTTCTTCTTGATCGGCCATAGCAAACGACGGGCCTTATCCAGATTCGCGTTATCTGGCCATGAGTTCAGCGGAGAAAACCGCTGATTTCCTGTTCCTCCGCCACCACGTCCGTCTGCGGTCCGGTAGGTTCCCGCCGCATGCCATGACATACGGATCATCAAACCGCCATAATGCCCCCAATCCGCGGGCCACCATACCTGACTATCTGTCAGAAGTTTGATCAAGTCATGCTTGAGCGCCTCGAAGTCGAGGGACACAACAGCTTCTCGATAGTCGAAATCTCCGCCCAATGGATTTGTCTTGGTGTCGTGCTGATGAAGGATGTCGAGATTGAGGGAATTCGGCCACCACTGCTTCATCGTTTGCTCGCTTGAGGTATTCCCGCCGTGCATGACAGGGCATTTGCCCATCGGGACGGGCATCTCGCCATGAGGGAAGGGGCACTTCCCCGCCTTGTTCGGTTCCTGTTCGTTCATCGCAGTATCTTGTGTTGGGTTGAGTGATCCAGAATCCGGATCGACGGCGGCCTGAACAAATCCGCTATGGTCGTTTCGATCAGCCAGGCCTCATCCAGCACGATATAGCCAGAATGACGAAAATAGCCAATCGTCTACTCCCAAAAACCAGAATCCTGTTTTCCGGCGGGCCATTCTCCGGACCCCGAGCTATTCCCAGAATACCGGTTTGCATCCGCAGCAAACCTTCACACACTCCTCTTGCATGAACTCCAATCAAGGAATCCTGATTATCCGGGTCGGCATCGGGCTGCTGATGCTACTTCAAGGCATGCTCAAACTTATCGCTGGTGCGGACGCCATCCGCGCAGTGGGTGCGATGCCTTTCTTCATTCCCGATCACTCCACCATCCAGATTGCGGCAGGGCTCATCGCAGTTGCGATTGAGGTAGCAGGTGGCCTGGCTTTTGCGCTGGGGTATCGCTTCAAACTCGCCTGCCTCTTGCTCGCGGGGCTCATGCTCGTGGCGTTCTCCACCCATTCGGGTGATTTCAACAGTCTCAGCGCATTTCTGCACGGAGCCGCCAGACCGCTTGAGCTCGCTTTGGTCTTTGTTGGATTCTACCTGATCGGCCCCGGAAAGACCAAAATTGGCTGATACCAACGGGTTTTCACCGAGCCGGGCCACTGCGGAATCTTGATCGGCCCGAATCGGGATTCAGGGCATTCTGTGCCATCGAATCGGATCCCAATCCCAAAGCGATCCGACCCTTTGGCCCGATTCCAGACTCGTTTCGCCTATGCCACTCTCCACAAATGGAGTGGCATAGGCTCCTAGCCGAAAAAGAATGCCAGCGCATCCAAGATCACACCACCGCGATGCGCAGATCCTTTAACTGACGGGGTTCAACCGGCCCGGGACAACGTGCCATCAAATCCTGTCCCTTCTGCGTCTTCGGGAAGGCAATGATGTCGCGGATCGCATCCTTTCCGGTCAGAATACCCACCAAACGGTCAAACCCGAGGGCAATTCCACCGTGCGGAGGCGCCCCATAACGGAAAGCTTCCAACATATACCCAAAACGGCTGTCCACGATGTCTTCCGGAATCTTGAGCACGTTCTTGAAAATTTTCTGCTGAAGATCCATGTCGTGAATACGGATACTGCCCCCCCCAAGCTCGCACCCGTTCAAAACGCAGTCATAGGCAAGACTCCTCGCCTTATGTGCCTCGGTTTCCAACAACGCGAAATCATCCGGATGAGGCGATGTGAAGGGGTGATGGGCGGCGGCGAATTTGCCCGTTGCTTCATCCCGAAGCATCAAGGGAAAATCGATCACCCAGAGGAAACGGTAGTCATCCTTGCGGATCTCCATCCGACCCTTCTTTGCAAGAATGGCCGCAGAATCCAGACGTACTCTGCCCAAAATCGTGCACGCGGTTTGCCAATCGGAAGCCGCGAAAAACACAATGTCACCCTCTTCTACCGAGAGCATCTCCTTCATCTGCGAGATTTCCGCCTCTGAAAGGAATTTCAGGATGGGTGACTTCCACTCGCCGCCTTCAGCCTTGATAAAGGCCAAGCCCTTGGCTCCAAGCGATTTTGCCGCATCTTCGAGGCCCTTGAGTTCTCCCTGGGTCAAGTCCGCCATTCCCTTGACGTTGATGGCCTTCACCACCCCACCCTGAGCAATGACACCTTGGAATACCTTGAAAGAAGATTCCTTGAATACCCCGCTCAGGTCAGCGATCTCAAAGCCAAAACGCATATCTGGCTTGTCGCTTCCGAAACGGTTCATCGCTTCCTCATAGGTCATGCGAAGGAATGGGGTCGGGATCTCCACGTTGAGGATTTCCTTCCACAGACTCTTGAGCATGCCCTCGATCAGGGCATAAACGTCCTCGCGCTCAATGAAAGAAGCTTCGATGTCGATCTGCGTGAACTCCGGCTGACGGTCAGCCCTCAGATCCTCATCGCGGAAACAGCGGGCGATCTGGTAATACTTTTCCAACCCCGCAACCATGAGCATCTGCTTCATCTGCTGAGGAGATTGCGACAAAGCATAAAACTCACCCGGATTCACCCGGCTCGGAACCAGAAACTCACGGGCTCCTTCCGGCGAACTCTTGAACAGGTAGGGCGTTTCCACTTCAATGAAGCCCTGTTCATCCAAATAGCGGTGGACAATCTTGCTGGTGCGGTGACGCACCATCAGCGACTTCTGCATGGACGGACGGCGCAGATCGAGGTAGCGGTATTTGAGCCGGAGATCCTCCTGAACTTTCTGTGCCTTTTCCTCGTCCAGTGGAAAAGGCGGAGTGGCGGAAATATTGAATACCGTGACAGCCGACACATGCACCTCGATTGCACCGGTCCTGAGTCCCGGATTCACCGTCTCTTTACTGCGGGGCTCCACCACTCCCCTGATGCCAATGACCGACTCCGGTTTCAGTATTCCCAGATCGATGCCATAGTCCCGACCAGGATGCATCACCACCTGAGTCAAACCATTGCGATCACGCAAATCAATAAACAAGACTCCCCCGTGGTCACGTAGGGAATCAATCCATCCGACCAGACATACTTCGCTGGAAGCATGATCAAGCGAGAGTTCACAACAATGATGGGTGCGTTTCATGGGCAAGGAGGCCATATTCTGATGGGTGCAAAAACTGCCATAAAAGGGTGGCAATCATAGGGAAACAAGCCTTTTCCATTGTAATTCGAAATCTATCCGGCATTCTGTTCCGGCGATGACGCTGATTCCGGCCATCCTCACTGCATGTTTTTTTGCACTCACCGGCCTTTGTGCACGGCGATCCGCATCACTCATAGGCAGCCTCAGAGCCAATATCTACCGGCTACTTATCGCCATGCTGATCATGGGGTCGGTTCTGCTGTTTTCCGGCAAATACTTTCCTCCCCCCTACAGCTTTGCCTTTCTCTGCATCGGCGGGGTTGGCTTCGGAATGGGAGGTGCATGCGTCCTGCGGACCCTTCCGCTGCTCGGAACACCACTCACCCTACTGGTCGTTGAATGCGGGGCCGCCATCGCATCCGGTATCCTCGCGGTGTATTTTCTTGAGGACACGCTCTCTATCCGGGAGTGGATGGCTTGCCTCGGCATTATCAGCGGTGTCGCGCTTGCCATCTACCCGCGGGAAACGGTCAAACTTAGCTCGTTGAGGAAAGGATTGCTCTTTGGAACAGCCGGCGCCATCCTTCAGGCGACTAGTCTGGTCGCCAGCCGGGGGGTCTTTCTTTCTGCCCGCAGCGAGGGAATCGAGCTGTCTCCTCTATCAGCCGCTGCATGGCGATTGACGGGCGGCTTTGCCATCGCACTGCTGATCGGATTCATCTTCAGCAGTTGGAAACACCAATGGTCCATCCGGACAGAGTGTAATTTGCTCATACCGAAAGGACCTCGCCCATGGCACGCCATACCGCTCGTGTGGGTCAGCTTGAATGCGCTTTTCGGACCGGTTCTGGGCATAACAGCCTGGCTATGGGCTGTCAGCCTCGCACATCCGGCGATTGTCCAGTCGATTGCAGCATGCGCGCCGCTTATTTCACTTCCATTTGCGAACAAATGGGAATCCTTTGATCACCCATGGCGTTTTGCAGCAGGCGGATGCATCTCTCTGATCGGAGTTGCGGTACTCTATGTGGTCTGATCATACCATGCTAAGTCGCATC
>JAQVLM010000078.1 GCA_028704125.1 Opitutales bacterium | reverse complement strand
GCACGCAGCGCCGCACCGGGTCCGCCAGGTTCTGCAAGCCGAGCTGCGCATACGAGAGCGCCAATCCGCTGCAGAGCGTGTCGTTGAGCCGGGAATCGCCCTCTCCCGTGCGAAGAAACCGGGTGATCGCCTCATGAAAACGGCGGCTCAGGAAATGCTGATACGCGTCATAGGGAATCGGGCCAAACCGGACATTCTCCTCCATCGAGGGAATCACAAAACGGTGAATCCCATACAGGAAATATAGTGCACGCACACGATGGTAAAGGTTGTCGGTGTTTTTCCAGAAGGCTTCCAAGGCCTCACACTCCCGGAGAATATCCTCCAACGGCATACCCCGACACACCTCCATCAAAGGGGTATCGCGCACCGACTCATCGTCCGAGAGAATGATCCCGATCAAACGACCGGAGTTCCCCAATGCAGCATCCGGGCTCATATGCATCACAGAATCGCGTTTCTCTCGCCGGCCAGCAGCTGAACCAGCCCGGAAAGCACTTCGTCGCGGTGCTTGCTGTCGAGCGCCAAGGCCAACTGTGCGAAGAGCAGCCCATGCCGGTTTTCCAGATCATAGCGACGGCCTTTCATCCCGAGAGCCAGATACTGACCTTCCACAGCAAGCTTCTGCAGGGCATCCGAAAACGCCATAAAACCACCATCCTTCAGCGGATGCAGGTAGTCAAAAATCACCGGCGTCAGCACATGGATGCCGAAGAAGCAAAGGTAGTAACCACTGCGCATCCCCGGAACCCACAGATCCTGCTCCGCCTGGGTCGGTGTCGGCTTTTCGAGCACCCGGTGGATTTTGAATAACGCACGGTTCGCATCAAAATACTCCCCGCCAACCGTCCCGAAAAACCGGATCTGGCTCTCGTGCGTCGACTGAACCGCCGATACCGGGCAGTTCTCCGAAAGAAAGGGTTCAATGACCTGAGCCACGCAGTTCTTCTGTCCCGGTTCGCTCACGAAAATGTGGTCCGCAACCATCAGAATAAAAGGATCGTCTCCAACAAATGACCGCGACTGGGCCACCGCATGTCCATAGCCCATGCGTTCCCGCTGCTCAATAAACACAAGCCGCTCCGCGAACCCTCCGGCCGCTTCCCGGTAAAGCGCCTCCGCACCCGGTGCCACCACCATCCCGATCCGCTCAATCCCCGCATCCACCAGATCCTGGATCTGCAGGTGCAGGGTCGACACGGCATAGCCGTCCCGCCCGGTCAAAGTCTGAACAGGAAGGTGCCGGTGAGACACACCGGCAGCGGTTATCACAGCTTTTTTGGGATAGGCATTCATGGGGCGACAAGCATCTACCGGAAACACACTCTCGAAGAGATGATCCAAGTCAACACAAAGACCGGAAGGAATGCATTCCATCGCAGGCGATTCGAGCCGTTTTGCCAATCCAATTCCACACCCATTCTGACTTTTCCGTCAGGAATTTGCTCTTCCGGCAGCGATATCCGTCAATTCTACTTTACGCAGCGCTGAAGCCTACTCTATGGTCTTTTATTTCTTTCAAACGTTAGCAAACTTCCATGACTTTATCTGCAGACGCATCGGACGCCGACCCTCTGATTCAGAAGCTCGCGGCCTATCCCGAAACCCTACGTGAACTCGTTTTGGCATTCAGGAGCAACCCGAATGACGCGACAGTCGATGCGGTGGTCTGTGGCATTCTCCGATACCACGCGCAGGATACCTTTGATGAGGTTCACGCCACACACGGCGACGGAATGTCCCTTTTCGATGACCTCTCCATGGATTCATTGACCATGACTGAGATTGCCTTCGAGGCTGAGGACTTCCTCGACATCATCCTCTCCAACGAGGACATGCTGAGCATCAAAACACTGGCGGACCTCAAAGCGTTTGTGAGAAAGGCAGCCTCGAGGACACCCGACGCATCCGCATCTTGAGTTCCGGCACAGACAGTCAAGTCGTCGTATCCGGACTGGGATTCATTTCTAGCGTCGGCAACTCCAAACAGGACGTTACCGACAGTCTGCTGAATCTCCGGCATGGGTTCGAAAAAGTGCTCTTCCTCGAAAACCCCGACATCCCGATCCGTCTGGTGGGATCTGTCAAAGGATTCGAGGTTAACAGCCCGTTTTACCAGCAATGGAAATGGCCGAATGGCTACGCACTGCCCAAGGAATTGATTCGCAGTATGCCTCCCCATGGGGTTTATGCTTATTGTGCGCTCACCCAGGCTCTGAAAGATGCCGGCATAGGAGCCGAATTCCTGCGCGAGGACAAGCGGACGAGCCTGTACTGCGCATCCGCCGGGTCTCCTTTTCTGCTGGGCCATCACCTTTCGGAAATGAGGCGCAACCGGGGAATGAGGGGATCACCCTTCGGGGTTGTCAGCACAATCTCGGGCACCCTCAACTTCAACCTGGGCGCCCATTTCGGAATCCGGGGCGGAAACTGCGGATTCGTGTCGGCCTGCGCATCATCGACCCACGCTATCGGCTTCGCATGGGACCAGATCCGCTTGGGCAGAGTCGATCGGGTGATCGTAATCGGTGCGGAAGACCTGAACGCCGAAAGCGTTCTGCCCTTCGCCGCCATGCGGGCCCTGAGTCAACAGTCCGAGCCCCGTCTGGCCTCGTGTCCCTTTGACCGGAAGCGCAGTGGATTTGTCGCCAGCGGCGGAGCCGTGGCGCTGATTCTGGAAAGCGCCGCATCGGCCAACGCGAGAGGAGCGACTCCCTATGGCGTGATCGACGGATGGTTCGAGACATCCGATGGTTATAACCCGGCCATCGCCGATCCGGAAGGACGCGGGATCGAGTGCTGCATGCGCGGCCTGATGGAAGCCACATCGACCCGGGCCGATGAAATCACCTACCTCAATGCACACGCCACTTCGACGGTTCAGGGTGACCAATCCGAGGCACGCGCAATCACACGGGTATTTTCAGAGGCAAAGGCCTTCCCATGGGTCAGCAGCACCAAAGCATTGACTGGCCACCCGCTCTCGATGTCGGGTGCAATGGAAACCGCTTTCTGCCTGTTGGCTGCCAAAGAAGGATTTATCCCGGGAGCGGCGCACCTTGATGAGCCCGACCCAACAGCCCAAAGCCTGCGATTCCCGGATAAAACCCTGCGGCAGGAAGTGCCCGTGATCCTCAAGAATTCCTCCGGCTTCGGAGGCAGCAATGTATCCCTCTTGATCCGGCCATGGAGCCAGTGACCCCAACGGCAGCCAACCCCTGGTTGCGCTGGATCAACATCTGCATCCTTCTGCTTTTGCTGGGCGGCGGAGTTTGGATCATGACCAGCGGCTACGAGTGGAAAACCATCTTTGATGAAGCGGGCCCTTACACCCCGGCGGTTTACTTCGCGGCTCTGTCACTTCTGCCATTGGCCGCCTTTCCGATCAGCGCGTTCTATATCGCATCGGGACTGTTGTTTGATCCGTTGACCGCTATATCCCTCACGGCTGGCGGGTTGGCGGTCAACATGACCTTGGGCTACTGGCTCAGCCGGTCAATCCTGAGGTATCCGCTTCAGCACTACACGGCCCGAACCCGTATCAACCCGCGGTGGCTGGAAGCTTCGAGTCTGATAAAACTCACCCTATTGATACGTGGGGTTCCCGGCGTCCCCTACTTTTTGCAGAACATGATACTCGGCGTCGCCCGGGTGCCGTTTGGGGCCTATCTTTTGATTTCCGTGGGAATTCAAACCCTCTATTGCGCCGGTATGGTTTTTCTGGCTCATTCCGGAACAAAACTCCGGAACACACCAGAGGCTCTTTATTTCGCGCTTGGCGGGATTGCGATCCTCATCATCCTGATCGTTGTCGCGAGGAAGCTGGCGGCATCACCTTCATCTGGTATTGACTCCACCCCTCGATAAACGTTTTAGGAATGCTATGTCCGAGAATCTGCAGCAACGGCTCAAACAACTCATTGTGGAGACACTCAATCTTGAAGATATCACCCCTTCCGATATCGGCGACGATCAGTCCCTCTTCGATACCGGTCTCGGGCTCGACTCGATCGATGTTCTCGAGTTGGTGGTGCGCATCGAGAAGGAGTTCGGCATCAAAATTGAAAGCAGTGAGTCGGCCAAACAAGCCCTCTCGAGTGTGAACGCCCTCGCGGCTTTCATCGAAAAAGCCAAAGCCTGAGGGCATCGCTACGCATTCCCCTCAAACCCTCGCCCATTCCGCGCCGTGACCCGCCCGTTTTCCCATATTGCCGCATCGGGCTGCATTACGCCGGCCGGTGATGCCCGACAGACATACGAAATGCTGCTGAGCGAGCAACGATCCCTGCGGATGCAAGCGGTGTTCGGATCCCACGGCGACAAGGTCCCGCTCTCCACGTTCGAGTCCATCGAATCCACCCTGCCTCCCAAGTGGTTAACCCGGCTGGAAACGCTGGTCGCCCATATTCCACCCCGCCCCTGGGGCGCTCCGGGATACCCGGTCGTCATTACCAGCAGCAATTTTGGCATTGGGCACATCCTCGCCTACCATGATTCCAAGGTGGACGAACACCTCCAATACGCTCAGGCCCACACCAGCGTTGAGAAAATATGCGGGCACTTCGGATGGCAGCATTCCGCCAGCATTCTTTCGCATGCCTGTGTCAGTGCGGATGTCGGAATGCTGCACGCCTCCAGACTCCTCCACAAGGGTGCCGCCCATGAGGTTCTGGTGTTTTCCTTCGATTTTCTGAGCCCGTTCGTGACCGGTGGATTCAACAGCCTCAAAATCCTCAATGGTTCCTACCCCGCGCCCTACGCCAATCAGGAAAACGGCTCGATCGGGCTGGGCGATGGCGCGGCTTTTGTCGTGCTCTCCAGAGAACCCGCCCGCTTCCGGATCAGCCATCAAAATCTGGCCAATGAGATGTTCCATATGACCGCCAATCAGCCGGACGGAGCCGGTTTCCGGAATGCGCTCAGCCGGATCGCCGCCGAAATCGGTGCCACCAAGGTATGGGTCAAAGGACACGGAACCGGAACCCTCGAGGCGGGCAAACTTGAAGCACAGGCAGTGGCAAGCGTCTTTCCAGGCGCTCCACTGGTCTCGTGGAAGGGTGGCATCGGCCATACGCTCGGAAGCTGCGGACTGGTCGAAATCAACCTCGCCATCGAAGCCATGCGGCATGGTCGGGTTCCCGGAACCGTCGGCACAACCGGGCCAACCTGGGAGGCCAACGTCAAAACCGGTCCCTTCTCATGCGCCGATTTCCAAGGTGCCGTGCTTTCCAGTAACGCATTTGGCGGTGCCCACGCATCCAGCTTGCTCACCGATACCCACCGGACGGATTGAAACGGAAATCCATGGCCATGATCACCCGATACATTCATTCGATCCAGACAACCGGGCCCTACGAAAACATGGATCCGGCCCATGTGAAGGAACTTAAAGCCGGGTTTCCACCCGCCGCCGCCAGACGCATGACCCGCCTCGCGCTCCTCATCGGGAAATGCCTGGAGGGCATCCAGATCCGGCCGGACGACAGCGTCATCTACGCGACGACATTTTCGGAAACCATGTGCCTCGAGTCATATCTCGACAGTTTTCCGAATCCCAGTCCCCTGATGTTTCAGAACTCGATTCATCCGAGTGGGCTGGAACAGGTCCTGATTGCCCGTCAACAACCCGTCTCCGAGTTTCTTCCCTTCGCAGGCCGCCGCCATGTCATGCATGCGGCACTGACCGCAGCCTGCAGCACCGACAAGGCGCGTCAGTGGATCATCGCATCGGAGGAGCAGGGAACCTGGCTAACCGAAAAAGGATGTGGAAGCCCCACGGATTTCGCCTTCCACATTGGAGCATCTGATGATCCGCAAGGGGCAATCGGTCGCATCATCTGGGACCCGTCAGCTTCGGAAGCCGGCCCGGACGATCTTCTTTCCCTCTCCACCTTTACCCTTTTCCAGCAGGTATCGACGCGGCATTCGGTCGCATCCTACTGCGATTCCCTCGGGCGCATCCGGATCGAATGGAACCCGTAGACGACACCCTTTCCTCCCGGCGCAAAAGAAACCCCGGCCCTCCCTGGGGTTTCAAGATCATCCGGTTCTGGGACTGGATACTCCCCCAACCCCTCAACCAATGGGCAAAGGAGGCATCCGGCCTCGTGGCGATGTGGCTCATGCCGACTCAAGCGCGGCACTCCCGTGCCTACCTGAGCGACATACTGTGTCGCGAACCCTCTTTCCGCGAACGCTGGAAACATTTTTCCGCTTTTGCATTCTACCTGAGCGACCGGGTAAAAGCGGCCTTCCGGCATCCTGTACCCTTCCACTGGCACCAGGGACATGGAGAGGATTTCACCCGACTTACCCATCATGACAAAACGCCCATTCTCATGGGGACCTTCCACGTGGGATACTCGGATCTGATGGGCTTCTTCACGGGTGTATTGGGTTCCCGCATTCATATGCTGCGATTGAAAGTCGGCAACTCCGAGGACACGGAACGGCTGCAACGCATGGCGGGCGAGAACCTGAACATCATCTGGGTCAACCGCATGGAAGACGCGATCTACTCGATCAAGCAGGTGATTCAAAATGGAGGGTCTGTGGGCATGCAATGCGACCGGATCGCGTATGCCTCCCGAACCGAGGCCTTTGAGTTCCTGGGGGCCAGGCGTTTGTTCCCTTTCACAATCTATCCGATCTCCATCCTCTTCGGCACACCGGTGATTTTTGTAATCGCGGCGAAACCCGACGCAAACGGCTCCACGCCAGTGGGGACCTCCACCGTCTTCCGTCCCGATCCCCAAGCCAGCCGCAAGGCCAACATCAAGGCGGCGCGAGCCCATTTCCAGGCCGTGCTTTCGCTCCTCGAATCCATCATCCGGGAGGACCCCGCACTCTGGTTCAACTTCGAGCCACTCAACCCGATCGCAAATCCGGACGGCGAACGGCCCCATCCGGATCCCCGCGATCCTTCCATTCCATCTGAATTGGATTGAGTTTTTTCCACCGGCATCACTAGGTTCAGCCCACTGCATGCGCTTTCGTCAGACCATTCGCCGAGCCTGGTTGCTCACCGCCTATTACACGGCCATTACCATCTTTGGCATCGGCACGCTGACTTATAACTTCCTCACAGCCCTCCTGTCACTGCTTGGACCGCTGGCTCCTTCCAGTGCGGCACTGCGCAAATCCAACACCATTCTGGTGCGGCTGTTTTTCTGGCTCGTCCGGACGCTCGGATTGTCCAGAATCCGGATTGATCCTCTTGCGCGTGAGGCCACCGCCCAACCTGCTTTGATCATTGCCAATCACACCGGTCTGATCGACGCACCGGTCATCAACACCTTTATTCCCGAAATGGTGTGCGTCTTCAAAAACCGTCTGCTTCTCAACCCCTGTTTCTCGCACATTCTCAGGTACAGCGGCCACCTCTCGAACGCGGACGGCATCGACATGATCCGCAAGGGAATTGACGTGCTCAGAAAAGGACAGCCGTTGCTCCTTTTCCCGGAAGGTACCCGCGGGGAACACAGCGAGAGCTTCTCATTCAAACCGGGATTCGCTATTGTCGCCAAGCGCGCCGCGGTTCCGGTTGTTCTGCTCGCGATCGAAAACCCGCACTACATTCTGACCAAACACCGTCCTTTCCTCTACGCACCCGAGCTTCCTTTCCACTACAACTTCCGCTACGTGGCGACCCTCGATGTCGCTCCGGAGGATGAGGTTCCCGATATCGTCGCAAAGGCGGAATCCATGTTCACCCACTTCTTCCATGAACGCCGGCACCCGATTGCATCTCAGTCTTGATCCACAGCGTGCCCATGTGGACGGCCATTTCGACGGACATCCGATTGTTCCGGGTGCCGTGTCGTTGCTTGAAATGCTCCATGCTCTCGAAAAGCACATGGGAAAACCAATGCCGGAGGGCACCCGCATCCGCAACTTCAAATGCCTGAACGAATTCTCCGCACCTTACGAGGCTTGGGTTCAAATCCATTCGCAAGGCGATCATTCCTTCCACCTGGAATTGATCCAGAACGACACTCTCCTTGTCTGCACCGACGTGCTCATGCCTCCACCCCAATGAAGCGACAAAGCCCAGCAGGTTCCAGGAAAGCCCGCTCAGGACCCAAAACCATCGTCCTGATTCCCTCCTTCAACACGGGTGCCATATTGGAGAATGTGGTAAAGGAGGCACTGTCGGTCCATCCCGATGTTTGGCTGCTGATCGACGGCAGCACCGACCAGTCCCATCAGCCGCTTGAAAGCATCCGCAGCCAAAACACGGGTTTGAGGATCACGGTCTTTCCGAAAAACGAAGGCAAGGGTTCCACGTTGCTCAAGGGCGCCATCCTCGCAAAGAGTCAAGGCTTCTCCCACTTCATCAGCATGGACGCGGATGGGCAGCATCCCGCATCCCACATCCCCTCCTTGCTCAACGCCGTGCAAGGGAATCCGGACGCCTTGATCATGGGGCAACCCGTCTTCGATCAGAGCGCTCCAAAGATCCGCCTGTGGGGCAGAAAACTCACCCTGATGATGACCAACATCGAAACCGGCTTCGGAGGACTCGGCGATACCCTCTACGGATTCAGGGCTTACCCGATCGATCCGTTTCTCAAAGCATTCGCCGCCACCTCCCATGCGAGGGGTTACGACTTCGACCCCGAAATCGCTGTCCGGCTCTTCTGGGACGGCCTGCGTCCGGTTCAAGTCAGCATACCCGTCCGCTACATTGACGCCAGCGAAGGCGGGGTCTCCCATTTTCATTATTTAAGGGACAACATCAAACTCACCTTCCTCCATTTCCGGCTGATTCCGGAGGGCATCTACCGCCGCACCATGAATACCATGCGCGGGATGGTGCCTCGGACGCCATTTCCGAAAACATGAACCCATGAGACTTTTTTTCCTTCTCCCCCTTCTTCTCATCCAGACCCTGACGAATGCAGCTGGCACAACTCCGGCTTCGTCCGAGGTCCTGAGGCTGCTCAACACGGAAACACGCCCCCAAAGCATGTTGATTCCATTCGAGGAAATCCGGGTTCACCGGATCCGCAAGGAACCCCTCCGCTTCGCCGGAGTCATGCGCATCCACCCGAAACTCGGAATCAGCGTGGCCTACACCCAACCCGAGGAAACCACCTTTATCCTCACATCCGGCGGTCTGAGAATCCGGCAAGCCGACAAGCCGGACCAAGTTGCCCCGGAGGAAGCCGGCAAACTCGTGCAGGTATTCCTGGATCTGCTCACCCTCAACGCATCCATCCTCTCTGAGCAGTTTACCCTCGAGGAGGCAATGGAACCTTCAGGATGGACCCTCACCCTTGTGCCCTCCGATCCGGCCCTCCTCCGCTATTTCGAAACCATCCGGATTCAGGGGTCGCAAGACTGGCTCAAAACGATCACCATCGACCACGGCAAGGGACGTTCCAAGCAGATGGTATTCCGCAGCATGCCCCTCGATTGGGATGCAACTCCAGAGGAAATCGCATCCTTCTTTTGAGCATGAACAGCCGCTCCCGATCCATCAGCCGAATCCTGCTCATCCTCTACCTGGGGGCAATGGCGTGGGCAGCTATGTCCATCGATTGGAAGCACGCCTTATCGACCAATCTATTCGATCTGATCGACAGCGACCAGCATCTGCCTGAATCCGTCCGGGAGGCTCAAACGATCCTCCAACAAAGCCTCTCGAAAGAGATCAACCTCATCGCGATCCCATCCGATGGCGCCCAACTGCCAATCCTCAAATCCACTTTTCTCAGCCAGGTCCGGGCAATGCCATGCATTGCCGAAGCTA
>JAQVLM010000077.1 GCA_028704125.1 Opitutales bacterium | reverse complement strand
GGCTCCATCACGAGCTGGCAGTCCTTAACCGCCAAGGTTCTTCTCGATACAACTGTCATAGAACTTCCGTTGTTACGGATACACCCGTCTAAATCCAGACACACCATGTGCCTGGCTCGGGGTGGTTCGTTTAGGTCCGTTGTCGGAAGCCTTGCCTCTCTGTCGTGAGGACTTCAGTTGTATGGCATCAATAGACGGCGAAGTTTCGCGTTTCTTCAATCATTTTTTTCAAGAATTCGCTCGGATGTTGTAAAGACCTATCCGTCATAGACTTGCGGATGATCGGGTCGCTCAAAAGTTGCTGCTGATCGATGTTTTTTTAAATACTGGTGGGTGTTGTTGAATCCGAAAACGGAAGGTCGATGCTGCAGATATTGGGTTTCAGGGATTGAAGAATTTGGCGGATTGCGTCTATTCGTTTCACATTGGTTTGGTTCGATGATTTTTGCATGGGCCAGGTGTTTGGCGAAATGCGAGGGGAAATTGTTGGATAGCAAGGGACGAGGAAAATTGTCTTGGTATTTCTTTATCACAAAGGACGCGAAGAGCACAAAGCAGGCATGGGAAGAGGCGGCTCACCGGGGACGGTTCGCCCTACCTTAGGGGGAGAAAAGGTTAGCCACAAAAGATCACATAGAACACATAGAGCACGATAGGGAGATGAATTGGGACGGAGGGCGGCTCACCGGGACGGTTCGCCCTACCTGGTGGGGGATCAGCTGATGCGTTGGGAACAAGGGAAGAGGCGCGAGCAGGGATGCTCCCGCTACTATGGGATGGGGGTTGCTGCCGTGAGGGATGACGAAGGAGATGTTTGTTTTAATTCGATTGTATCCTAACTTCGCATTTCCCTTGGAAAATGACTTCCATTATTGGGTCAGGTGAGGTTTTCCCGCTCCAGTAACGATGAGCGAAACCGGCGGCTTGGGAGAAGGTGGCTTCATTGGGCACTTCGGTGAAAAGAACCATGTCCGCGATATGTTGTTTTCGAGTTTCGATGACGGAAACTCCGGCCTTTCGGCCCGGTTGAACATGGGATAACTGGAGGTATTTGGAATAGTCTTCGCTGGAGGAAAATAGAAAGTAGGACGCGAGTCTGGAGGGCTTTTCCGGGTAGAAGAGGAGCCGGATTTTTTCGTAGATCATCTCCCAGAGGTAGTCTCCGCGAATCAAGGGTGGTTGAAAAAAGCCGCGCATTTCATTGACGATACGGAGAACGATCCGGGTTTCGATTATGGCATCTCCATAAACCGGGTTTCGCGTGAGTTCGATCATCCGAACATATTTCATTTGCTGGAGAATCCTCTCATACTCCATGCCTCTTTTCTGATGGTCTGATTTGACTACCCAATAGAGGTCGATCGGCAGGTTGGAGATCGCTGAGTCTTCGCATATGTAGTGGAGCAGTCCAGCGAATTGAGGAAGTGCATAAAGATCAAAAACCAGACCCCAATTGATTGATTGGGTATCGATGCATCCAAGCTGCCGTTGGTCTGTGATATACTTCAGGAATGTGTTGTTGTTCATGGATCGGGAGTAACGAATAATGTGAGACGTGAATATATCAGAGTGCACAATGTCATGGAATTGGCGCGATTGTGTCTTTGGCCAGTCTTTCAGACATTGTCATCGAGTATGTTTGCTTGTGGTGAAGAGAGATGGAAGATGGGTATTTGTACGTATCAGGGATTAGTCATTATCGGAGAAAGCCGCTTGGAGTTAAGCTTTTTGGTGCAGTCGAATCGACTTCTTTGGAGTTGTCGAAAAATGTGGAAAATACACTCCCCGGTCTCTTCAGAGTGGGGGGAGATGAAATTGGCCACAAAAGATCACATAGAACACATAGAGCACGATAGGGAGATGAATTGGAAAGGGGGCGGCTCACCGGGACGGTTCGCCCTACCTTGCGGATGGCCTGTTGTGGGTAGGGATGAGCGTCCCCGCTCATCCGCCGTGGGCGATGGGGCTTGCTGGCGTGTGGGGCAATAGAGGATGGCTGAAGCCACCCCCTCCGGAAGAGGGTTTTGGGAAATAGATGACACGTTCGGGCGTGGATGGAAAGAGGCGGCTCACCGGGACGGTTCGCCCTACCTTGGTCCGGGCTTGTTGCGGGTAGGGATGAGCGTCCCCGCTCATCCGCCGTGGGTATGGGGGAAGCCCCGGAGGTTGCGCTCCGGAGCTTCGGAATAAACACCGGGTGGTGTTTGTGGTAGGATCAGTTCACGACGAGTCGGAGCCATTGGTAGGCACGGCCACGCCAGTCTTTCACGGAAACCACGAAGTAATACTCGCCGGGAAGCCCGGGTATGCCGGTGATGGCTCCGGTATCTCCATTGAGGGTGAGTCCTTGCGGAAGCTCGCCGCCCACGATCCGCCAGCTGTAGCCCGGCTTCTGCATGTCCCAGTTGAAGGTGATCTCAAGGGGGATCCCTGTCTTCAGGTGGAAGTTTATCAGCCCCGTAACGGCGGCATTCCCATGGGTTGGCCCTTCCAGGACTTCCGTGCTATGGGATATGCCGTTGCAGATCACATCCGATATGAGCGGGGTCATTGTTGGAGAAACCACGGTGACGGCATAGGATACCTTCAAGTGGTTCGTGCCGTCGGTGCCTTCCACTTCGAAGCGGTAGACGCCGGCTTCTCCGATCTGTCCGCGCATGGAGCCGTTCTCAAGGCGGAATCCCTTGGGCAGGGCACCGACCACCTGCCACTGTGCGTTGCCAGCCAGAACATTGTCCGGATCCAACCGCCAATACGCATTCGTTACGGTGGTCAGCTTGCGCGTATCCGTCCGTTCGAAATGAGTCTGGGCCGGGGTCGGGTCAACCGGGTCCTGAGGAGCGGGGCTGACCAGAAATCCTGTGTTGAAAACGGATTGGGCAATATTCGCGACCCGCTCCAACGGGCTTCTCGTGAATCCTTCCATCCCATAGTCCTCGGGGCCAAAGGTCAGCTGATCCACGAGTCCGATGCCGGATACATCCATGGTTCCGTCGGGGTAGATCAGGAAGGTGTGGTTCATCCCGAACACCAGCGTGGAAACCCCAGTGCTCATCTGGTAGGGAACCGTCGAGGGCTCAAGCATCGCGCCCGAATCATAGAAGAAGCTGGAATCGCCCAGGTGCCAGGCGGTTCCGTTGAGATCCAGCCAGCCCACGCGGTTATAGTCATTCACGGTAGAGGCGACGTTTGACGCAATGAGCACCGGAGTCTGGGCTGTTTCCAGTCCGGCCACCCCATAGGCGTTGTAAAGTGCATAGCCCACGCCCCACAGGGTGTTGTCGTTCTTCACCCAGGTCGTGCGGTTGTAGCCGGTGACCACCGAGCGCACATTTGTGTCGAGCAGGTGTGGCGTGTAATACCAATCGGATGAGCCTGTGCTGTAGCTGCCAGGCCATGGGGCGCCGACCAGATAGAGGTCGCCTGTGAGGGTTACCCATGCGGTGTAGCCATAGGTGTTGGTGGATTCACTTGCCGCCACCATCGCCACATCCGTGGCAACCTCCACAAAATCCGCGGTCCAGCCGATTTCCGGTTGCCAGTAGGTGTCACCATAGCGCCAGTCGTGAACCACGCCGGCTCCCAGCAGGCGGTTGTCGGTCGTGATCACGAGCACGCCATACCCCGAGCCTTTCGTCGAGACCTGACGGACCCCGCTCATCACGAAGCCCCAGTGCGGATCAAAATAGTCCGGATCTCCCGCAGCCTCAGCGGCCCCGCGGCCCAAGCCGCCATAAGACCAGGCCCCGGCCGAATACAGATCCCCGTTTTCAAGCAGAATGAATCCGGTCCGGTTCGAAAATGCGGCTTGCGCCACTCCCGAACGGACAAAGGTCAGGTTCTCGACCCAGGCGTTGTGACCCTGGCCAAGCTGCCCATAGGTGTTGTGACCTGTAACGTACAGGTCGTATGCATGCGTCATCGAACCCATCGACAGAACTGCCGACAGGAGCGAAAGCATGAGTGTTCGTTTCGTCTTATTCATCGTATGTATGTGTGTATCGATATGACCCGGAATCGGGCCGTTTAGTGGGATCTTCTAAATTTCGGATAGATGCGGATGGGACGGGGATTTCCGGCGGGTGCCATTCTTGCCGGCATCCGCTGGGCTGTTTCCCGCCATGTTCGGGGCAAGGGGCAGGTGTTTTTCCGGGGCCCGGTTTCAGGTCCAATCTGCCGGATTGGCGTTGATCCAGTGGTAGGGCGGTGGGGAGGGATCCTCAAGGCGCTTGCACTTCCACGGTTTCCTCAGTTCGGTTTTTTCCGGGAAGCGGGCCGGGAGATCCATGAGAGCGTCGAAGCACTTCTCGAGGGCGATCATTTCCGGTTCGTTGCCGTCGGCTATTTCGAGGAACCCGTCGGATGGTTCGGGAAAATCGGGATTCATTTTGTGTGGCACATTCATAGAGGAAGTCCTTGGATGGGGTTGATGATTCAATTGTAGAGGAGTTCGGCCCTGATTTTGAATCTGGCATCGGCCTCATAGGAGGGGTCGAACGCCTCGGGCCGGGTGATGTACAGTCTGGCGCACAATCGGTTGACCTGATCGGGAATCCGGGTGTCGATGTTGTGTATTATGGCGGTTTCACTGATTGCCTTTGCCAGGGGCCTGCTTATAGGCAGGAATTCATCCAGATACCCGCATGGACGGTATTCGAACAGCGCCCACAGATGCTCGACGCCGAATCGCAGCGAGATGAACTCCTTGAGCTCGCCCAATAGAGATTGAAGGTGTCCATAGTGGTGAGCGAATACGATCAGGTTGTCTCCGCTGCGGTAGTGGCGCATCTCGGACCACATCATATGCTCATCGTAATCCTCATCTTCGCGTTCCTCTTCTCCGGCGTCGAAGTCTGAGATGATCCGGTCGATTTTGGACATCACCACATTTTCGAGCCACCGCTCGGTCTGGAGTCCCTGGAGTGGACCGTCGATGATCTCTCCGGGTTCGAGGTAAGCCCGGAGGAGGACCCGGAGGTTGCTCATAACAAGTGACATGTCGTGGGATTGATCCGGAGTTGATTCCCATTTTGCGTAGTCGCTCTTGCGGATCGCCTTCATGATATCATCCAAACGGATCTGCTCGCGAACTGGAGCCAAAGTGGTGCGCATGACCCATTCGAAGCGGCTGTGGCTGTGCTTCACCCAGTCCAACAGGGTCCGGGCATTGGCCTGTGTCGTCCCCTGAAAGAGACTTTCCGGGCTCTGGGTGAAGATGCGTTTGTCTTCGATTGCGGCACGGTAGGCCATCGGGATACGCTGTTCGAGCATCGCTACGGTGAGGTAGCGCAGGCAGAAGTGGGTGAACGGGATCCAGGTAGCCGTCCGGGTGGTGTTGAGCTCGGGCACATGGATCTCGCAAATCCGGGCCTTTGCTTCCCGTGTGATCCGCTTCCAGTTTCTGGAGTCAGTCAGTGCATCTCTCACGACATCGGGAGTCGGGAACTCGGGCTCGATCGCGTTGAAGGCGGCGCTATACCATGAGCACATGCGGTCATGCAGGGCCGCTTGGATCACGCGATCGAGGAACTCGGTGTTCTGGAAAATGTGTCTGGGAGTAGGTTTCATAGATTGGGAAATCGGGTTAAGAATCGGGGTTGAATGAAGAATCGATGGTTCAGGACTGGTGGTCCGGGTTGCCGAAATCGCCTGACAGGTCGGTTTCGGACTCTGTGCCGATATAGCAGCCGAACAGCCAGGTCTCGATCACCGGGCTCCGGTTTTTGCAGAAGTGGCTGTTCAGGTATTGCTTGAAGCTTTCGAGCTTTTCCATGTAACGGGGATTCGTGGTCAGGGCCTCGCGTTCTCCGATCGCTTCGGACGGACTATGGGATTCCCATTGCGCTCCTTCGTCCTCAAACCACGGGTTCGGGTCGATGTGATAGAGGGCCAGGTCCTCTGGTCTGACGGCTCCTTTTGTGGGGTCGAGTGCGGTAAATACAGGAACTTGCTGTCCCTGTCTCCACTTCAAATGTATGCTACCGGATGGTTCCGAGGTATCCGCGGACGCTTTGCTGGCCGCGGACGGATCCGGATCATCGGGGGCCGGGCAGTCCTCCATCGATTGTTCAAGGAGTTCTTCGACGGATGATGAGTTTGCCAAGACCCTGGCGTTCTTTTCACGCAAAGTGATCTCCGACATCCGGTCCGATATGCGCGTCGTGAAGTCCTCCAGGGATGACACGTCGCTGAAAAAGCTATGCTTCTGCTTCTTGAGCATGAGATTTCCCATGATGCTCTCGAAGATACGCATGCCCTGCTTATCAAAATTGATCGTTGCAGGATCGATCGTTTCACCCAGCGATTCCGCAAGCTCCTCGATTCCGGTGGACTTGAGGAGCTGGGCGATCTCGTGGGTCGAGGTGGGATAGCTGAGGATCTGGATGTCCGTGTGAAAACGGGCGGTGAGCTCAGCCGGGATCATTTTCGCTTCGTGGATCCGCTCCTCAAACGGCACCTCATGCGTGTCGATCGCCGGTGCAAACCCGAGCGTTTTGGGCTTGGGACACGCAAACACATCCTGCCAGGTTCCGCTGCCGACGATCCATAGACGGTGGGCGATACTCTGACGTACGTGGGCAACCTCTTCGCTGGGTACCTCCTCACCTTTTTCCCATGCCTCAAAAGGAAACGCGTGATCAAGCACACCCCAGAGCTCGTTGCAGAGCGAACGGGACCAGCTGCTGTCGCCGGTGTTTCCAATCTTGTCAAGCTCGTCGATGTGAACGATCACAAGTGGGTTGCTCCTGACCTTGTTGAGAATGCGGAACACGGTCGTTCCCCCGGCGTTTTCCCGTGCTCCCTGAACCATCCAATCCCCATAGGTGATCGGGAAGTATTCCGCTTTGAGTAATGCGGCCACCTTCTTCACGAGGAAGCTCTTTCCAGCGCCTGTCGGCCCTGCGATCAGCGGGAAAAGGCGCGGCCTGAGGGTGGTCGTCGGCGTGTTTTCCTGGGAGAAAAACATCAAACCGAGTTCAATCAGGTTCTTGAAGACGGCGTTCTGCGACGCGGAAAGTGACGGGTCTGAAATATCGTTCATAGGAGGCTTATAGTCTTGGGCTAATATGTGCGTTGGAGAGCCGTGCGGCGCCTGATTCCGGACTCGGGGTTGTCACACCCCTTGCCCGGAATCAGGGCACAGCGCAGCCACTCCGTTTAGGAATGCCCGCCGTGGGATCGCGGGAGTCTGCATCCACGTCAACCGGTCCTAGATACTTCGATCACCGCCATTCGGCGGTCCGGTTGGTCACACCCCGTTAGCTTAAATTAAGCACCCTCGGTGTCGGGTCCTCCGTATTTCCCCGGAGGGTCTTGGCTCAGAACATCTCGCCACAGCTTCCTGTAAGTCGGAAGCCCTCACTTTTGATGGATCTCCTTGCTCCGGAGTCCGAGTCCTTGCATCTGCAAAAACGCGTGTCGGGTAGGTCGAGCAATTTGAAATTGGCCGCCCAACATCGGCGAAACAAAATCACATTGCAAGTCTTTTTTTTGAAAAATCTGAAAAGAACATGGGAGCCCCGTTTGGATGGGCCTTTTCAAGCGATTCACCTGCACGGACTTTCCCTATTTGCCTGTGTAAGACGAATCAATTTTGAGGATTATTCATTCGCTTTGAAAAAGAAATTTCTGAACCATCCTTCCCGGATTCAATCCCTCTGGCTCGCCATATTCGTGGGTCGAAAGAATGGAACAAGAGGGCGCGAGCAGGGATGCTCCCGCTACTATAGGTGGATGAGGTTAGCCACAAAAATCACATAGAGAATGACGGGAAGATGAATTGGAAAGGGGGCGGCTCACCGGGACGGTTCGCCCTACCTTTGGGAAGAAGGCTTTTTCTCTCACCCGTGCGGGTCGGACGCAGGGGTGAGAGGGGAGGCTCAGGCGGCCTGGGCTGCCTGCGCCGGGGTCAGGTAGGTGACCCGCTGACGGATGGTGGAGCGTCCGCCCGGTTCGCCGTCCTCACCGGAGGGTGCCGAGACTGGCTCAGCGCAGGTCTCAAGCAGGGGGACCAATTCCCTTTCCAGCAACCGTTGCCGGAATTCCATGAAGGCATGAACCACTTCATGGGTGGCGGGAATACGGCCCCACCGGCCGTTGCCACTCCAGGTGGCGCGGAAGGAAAACCGGAGTCGGTATGCCTTCCTGTAGGTCTGCAGTTCGATCGCTGCCGACCATACATCCTCCCGGATGTGGGTGAGGAGCACGCTCGGCTCCATCACGAGCTGGCAGTCCTTAACCGCCAAGGTTCTTCTCGATACAACTGTCATAGAACTTCCGTTGTTACGGATACACCCGTCTAAATCCAGACACACCATGTGCCTGGCTCGGGGTGGTTGGTTTAGGTCCGTTGTCGGAAGCCTTGCCTCTCTGTCGTGAGGACTTCAGTTGTATGGCATCAATAGACGGCGAAGTTTCGCGTTTCTTCAAACATATTTTTCAAGAATTCGCTCGGAGATTGTAAGAGGCGATCCGGAAATGACTTGCGGATGATAGGGTTACTCAAAAGCTGCTGCTGATCGGTATTTTCTCGAATACTGGTGGGTGTTGAATCCACGAACGGAAGGTCGATGCTGCCGGGAAGATCGGCCGATGAATCCGTGAAGTTTCAGGTGGTCGGATTCGCGCATGAGCTTGAGGTTGGAAGGGTGGTTGTTGAGCTTGTTGTGGTCGATGTGGTGGACGACGTATCCCGGGAAGATTTTTCCTCCGATCACCTGTTCGATGATCCAGCGGTGTTCGAGTACCCATGTTGCTTTGACGGGGTGGTAAAACGTCTTGTAGCCGTTTTCGTTATAGCCGCGAATGACATAGGCGAAGTGTTTTTCGGGTTTTGGGATGGCGCGGGAACGGCGGGAGGATGGCTTGGAGTATTTCATGGATGAATAGCTATAGGATGGATAGGTGTTTCTTTTCGGTTGGGCGGATAATGGTGAGCGGTTTTTGGTCATGGCGTGTATTGAGGGTGAGGAAAAGGCCTCAGGCGGCCTGGGCCACCTGAGACGGAGTGACGAAGGAAATGCGGTGGGGGATGATCCGGAGTTCTTCCGGGTCGGCTTCGGACGGGGATATGCACCGGGATTCGAGAATGGGGATGAGGTCGCGATCGAGCAGGCGTGTCTTGAAAGACCTGAAGGCTTGCACCACTTCATGTGTGGAGGGAACCAGATCCCGGTTGTGTGAGATTCGGCCGAAACGGAAAGGGAACTTGAGCCTATACTTGCCTCGCCATGCCTGGAGCAGGATTTCGGCGGCCCAGATGTCCCCATGGACGTGGGAGAGCATCACCGATGGATAGGTGATGAGTTGGCAGTCCTTGACCGCGAGTTGGATGGTGGTGTTGAGGTCGGTGTTTGTGAGAGAGGTTTGGGTATGATGATTCATGCTCAGATAAAAGGAAGGATTCCGGAATATTTCCGGCGGTGTTTTGGATTTTTTTCTGGTTGTCGTTTTGGAGAGCCGTGCGGGGCCTCTCCTGCTTTAGTGATGCGAAGATAGCAATGTGCTTTGGTGGCCCTCTGTTGCTGGCTCTGTCTTATGGGTGACTTCGACATAGTTGCGGAGCTTCCATTTCTCCATATTCGTGGGAGTTCGATTGGAACAAAAAGGGGCGCGAGCAGGGATGCTCCCGCTACTTTGGGTCAGATGAGGTTTGCCACAAAAATCACATAGAACACATAGAGGGGGGAGTCATAACAGTTCCCTCTTCGTGGACCTTCGTTTCTTCGTGGTGAATAGAGCTCTTGGTTTTTCTTTATCACAAAGGATGCGAAGAGCACGAAGCAGAAGAGGGATGAACCACGAAAGACGCCAAAAGCACGAAAGGTGACCGAAGAGGCGGCTCACCGGGACGGTTCGCCCTACCTTAGGGAATGGCCTGTTGCGGGTAGGGATGAGCGTCCCCGCTCATCCGCGTGGCTCTGGGGGCTTGCTTGCGTCTAGACAATAGAGGATGGCTGAAGCCACCCCCTCCGGAAG
>JAQVLM010000076.1 GCA_028704125.1 Opitutales bacterium | reverse complement strand
CACCCTGCGCAGCGATACTGTGCGCCCGCCGCGGACTATCCTGATAACAGAAGCAGCTGACGTTATAGCCCAACTCACCGAGGGATGCGGCCGCACTCGCACCGGCAAGCCCGGACCCGACCATGATGATGTTGTATTTACGGCGGTTGGCGGGATTCACCAGCTTAGCCGAGAATTTGTAGTTATCCCACTTTTCGGAAATGTTTCCGGCGGGAATCTTCGCGTTTAAAGTAATCATAGAGTCGTCGCTTTTAGATTCTTTTGATTAGCCGGAGTTCAACCTCCGATGAGAATGCCCTGAACCTTTACCAACCCGAGCAACACTCCGGCCGGAATCGAGGCGTATCCGAGAAACACCACCCAACCGTAGGCGGCAGCCACCAAATCCAGAACCTTTCGTATTCCCGAGTTCCGCAAACCAAGGCTCTGAAACAGACTGCTGACACCATGGGAAAGGTGCTGACTCAGCAGAAACACCGCCAGAACATAGAATGCCGAAATCCACCAGACCTGAAAACCGGCGATGATCATCGTATGGACATCATGCCCGATCTTGTCCTCTCCGGTAGCAGTCTTCAAAGCCGCACCACCTTGGCTTTCGGGCTTCTTGAGCACGATCTCCGCGTGATATACATCACCGTTTGCCAACTTGATCGCCTCACCATACTCATGACCCGGAACATTCCGGACCGTGAAATGCGCGATATGAAATACGATGAAAAGGAAAAGGATCACTCCCGACACCCGCATGGTCCGCGACGCATAGCTCGCCTTGACCGTTGCCTTCACCTTGTAATCGTGCGGGCGGGCCTTCATATTCTCAAGCGTCAACACCACAGACACCCAGATGTGAACCACCACAGTGGTCAACATGACGAGACGGACCACCCAAAGCAATCCGTAGGGCAGATGCTGCAGCTTGTATGCATAAGCATTGATGTAGTAGGGGTCCAGAAACACCTGAAGATTCCCGGCCATGTGTCCCAGGACAAACAAGGCCAGAACCGCTCCGGAAGCGGCCATCAGGAATTTTTTCCCCAGAGAGGAGCTGAACAGTGCAATGAGTGGATTCATGAATCGCTTTTGTTGGCTGTATTAGCTGTGAAAATGGGCATGTTGGTTTTAATCGGGGCTATTTCAATGCATTCCGCCGGATCAACCCTACTATAAGCCATTCTTATATCTCCGCCCGTTTAGACTGATGCAAGCCCAAAAAATCAGGGTTCCCTCAATTCGCCCTCGTATCACCTTTCGACACCCTTGGAATGCACCCGGAAATCCATGGGTTACGCTGGTAACAACCGATTATGCGCTTGTTTTCTGCTCACTCCCTGTGGTTAATGGGCGTTTGACTCCATTCCGGTTTCAACACACACAAAGCTGTCATCCACAAAGACACCGACTATCATGAAGGAAAACCCGGTCCACAAGAAGCAAGGCGCTGTGGCGTTTGATGAAGCCCGCAAGCTTCAACTCCTGAAGCTGATGCTCGAGAGCAGGCTTGGAGACGAGCGGGAAAAGAGCATGATCCGGCAGGGAAAAGGCTGGTTTCAAATCTCGAGTGCGGGACATGAAGCCCTTTCGGCGCTTGGTTTATTCCTCACCGATGAAGACTATACTGCGCCCTACTATCGGGACCGGGCTTTCATGTTGACCCGCGGGATATCCACGTTCGACATCGCCCTGAGTTTCCTCGCCAAACGCAGTTCATCCAGCGGAGGGCGCCAGCTTCCCGGGCACTACAGTTCGCGCAGCAAGAAAGTATGGACTCATGCCTCACCGGTTGGGGCGCATCTCCTGCCCGCATGCGGAATCGCCTGGGGACTCAAACTCGACAAGCGCCCGGGCATCGTGGTGGCATCACTCGGCGAAGCAGCCGCGCGGCAAGGGGATTTCTTCGAAGCTATCTGTTTCGCAAAGGAAAAACAGCTTCCGATCCTTTTTGTTGTTGAGGACAACAAACTCGGCATCAGCACCCAGAATCGCAAGACCAACCCGTATGTCATGGGCGCGGTGAACACGAGCGATTGGACGGTTGTGGATGGCTCCGATGTGGAATCCGTATTCAACGCATCAGCCAAATGCGTGCAAAAGCTCCGGCAAGGGAAAGGGCCTGCCTTTCTGTGGCTAGACGTTGAACGCATCGAAAGCCACTCGATCGCGGATGACCAGCGGCTCTACCGGAGCGAGATGGAACTATCCGGTCTTCCGAAGCGCGACCCCCTTCCGCTCTTCAAAGACAGACTGATTTCCGAAAAGCTCATCTCCGAAGCGGACTACGCGGCGTTGGAGCTGGAAATCAAAGAATATGTCCGCGGCGAGTATGCGAAGGCGGACCTGGAACCGGATCCCACACCCGAAGACACCACGCTGCATTTGTTCGAAGAGGCAACCACCCCCGCTGTCCCGCCTGTCGAACTCGGGGCCAAATCCCGCATGGTGGAGGCAATCAACCTCACACTGAAAGCCGCCATCGGGAATGATCCCGATTGCCTCGTTTACGGTCAGGATGTGGAAGACCCCAAAGGCGGCGTTTTCAAGCTGACAGCGGGACTCTCCAAGGAGTTTCCCGGGAATGTTTTCAACGCACCAGTCGCTGAGTCCACCATCGTCGGTCTGGCATGTGGGCTCGCCGCCTACGGCAAAAAGCCCATATTCGAAATCCAGTTCATCGACTTCATCACCCCGGCATGGAATCAGCTCGTCAGCAACCTGGCCACCACCCGCTGGAGGAGCTTCGGCGACTGGGATTGCCCGGTGGTGATCTATGCGCCCTGCGGAGCCTACCTTCCCGGTGGCGCGATCTGGCACAGCCAGAGTAACGAATCGCAGTTTGCCTCCATACCGGGGCTGCAGGTTGTCATGCCATCGACCCCATCGGATTGCGCCAGCCTCATGTGGACAGCCATCCAATCCCGCGATCCGGTGCTGGTCCTCATCCCCAAGCATCTCATGTGGCTGGAGCAGCCTGTCGGACCATTGCAGGCACTGCCTCTCGGAAAATCCAGAACCATCCGCACCGGAAACGATCTCACACTCGTGAGCTGGGGAAACTGTCTGGAGCTTGTTCAGAAATGCCTGGACGAAAGGCCAGCCGCATCTGTCGAATTGATCGACCTGCGATCCATCATGCCTTGGGACTCCGAAACCATCCGTGCGTCCGTCGCGGCGACCGGCCGCCTCTTGGTCGTACAGGAAGATGTCCCCAATTGCAGCGTGGGACAGATGATCATCAGCGAACTGATGCAGGACCCAACCATCTGGGCCGCCCTTAAATCGCCACCGGCAGTCGTTGCGCGGGAAAATATTCAAATCGGCCTCAACCCGGTCTACGAATACGCCGCACTTCCAGACATCCGTCGGATCGGCCAAGCTATCGATATACAGCTGGCGACCACGCAACCCACCGCATTGATCCAGCCGCTGATTGCGCCGGCCTATTCAGCCCAGGCCATTGCCACACCTGTTCCGGAAGCGGCGCCCAGCGCAGCACCGGCTATCTTCAAGATTCAGGTTCCTATACTTGGTGAGGGCATCCACAGCGCCCGCATCATCTCGCTTTCGAAGAAACCCGGGGATCCCGTCGTGTGCGATGATGCCCTCTGCGAACTCGAAACCGACAAAGCTGTCTTCCCGGTCGAATCCCCAAAGAACGGCACTTTGGTTTCCTGGTTCGTCAAGCCGGACGATGAGGTAACCGTCGGGCAGGAAATCGCCGAAGTCCGCCTTCCGGCGGCATCCCCCGCGGCACCGGCGGTAGCATCCGCACCTATCGCGGTAAGAACTCCACAAGGCCCCGCTGAATTACCGCCCGAGACATCACTTGTAACCGCTCCCCGCAAGCTTCTGTCAAACCTCATCACCCGGGTGTTCCACTCCGAAGGCGAGCGGGAAAAGAAATCCGGGCTCTCCTCGGAGGTCATCCAGCAGATGCAGGGGATCGTCCCCGCCACGATCACCCTCAAGGCAAAATGGGACGCTATACGCGAAGGCCGGAAACATGCCCAGAATCGCTGGGGATCGAAGGCACCCTCGCCTTCGGCGCTCATTGCATGGCTTACCTTGCAGGCCATGAAAAAGCATGAGATATTCACCTACACCGTCACCATGGACCGTGTGCAGAAGGATACCGGCAGCTTTGACCTCGGCGTCGCGGTATCGCTTCCCGACGATCAGTTGGCGACCGCAGTGGTGAAAGAAGCCAGCCGCCTGACATGGGAGGAATTCACCACGGATTTTGTCGCTGCTATCCAACGCGTCCGCCGCGGGCAACACGACTCGAAGATCCGCTGTCCCCTGGTCATTTCGACAATGGGTCCCTTCGACGTGCGTTCCGCGGTTCCGGTTGTTGTGCCGCCCGCCATGGCGACTCTCTTTGTGGGAAGCGCCCACTTTGAGCCCGTCAAATCCACCGAGCTGAAGGTTCAGGAAGTGGTCAACCTCACCCTGACCTTTGACCACCGGTGGATCAACGGGGTCGGGTCGGCCTCGTTCATGGCAGACGTGCGTAAAAACATCGAGACCTTCAAGCTCCCGGATTGAGCCCCCTTCCCTACGCTCCTGTTTTCAGTTGACGCCTCTGACTCAAGCCACGACCATTGTGGCATGGGATTGGCGCGTCACTATAAAGGGTATCATCTCGGCAAGTCGTTTTTCTCTTATCAGACCCGGATCCGGACACTGGCGCAACAGCGCGGGTTCACGGTTAACACGCTCCATCCGGCCCCCGGCGAGCCGCTGACCGTTCTCACCCGACACAGTCCGAAAGATGTACCTTCGCTCTACCTGTCGGCAGGTATCCATGGGAACGAGCCGTCCGGAGTGTTCGCGATCCATGACCTCCTACTGGAAGGGGCGCTGGATGAAGCCTTTCACTGGACGATCCTACCCTGCATCAATGTCGCGGGCATCCTGGCTGGAACAAGGGAACACCCGTCCGGAATCGACCTCAACCGCGATTTCCGGGAACCCGCGAGCCCGATCATCCGGACGCTGTGCGAATACATCGATTCGGCGACTCAACCCTTCGACATGGCGATGCACCTGCACGAGGATTGGGAACCCGATGGTTTCTATCTCTACGAACTCGATAGACGGCAGGACGCGAAATCCATCGGCGACACTGTGGTCGATGTGGTTGGGAAAAACCATCCCATCGCGGAAGCAACCACAATTGACG
Source organism: Opitutales bacterium (assembly GCA_028704125.1). Taxonomy (GTDB): domain Bacteria; phylum Verrucomicrobiota; class Verrucomicrobiia; order Opitutales; family JAFGAQ01; genus JAFGAQ01. The sequence continues at coordinate 4,828 of JAQVLM010000076.1, read as the reverse complement.
GGCATGCTGCCGAAAACGGGATTATCCGCCCGGTCGTCGATCCCCAGACGATGGAAATTGGGTGGCCGGAAGCGATTTATCTCACACAGGGACGTTGCAAGATCAACCTCACATTCGAAACACCATCAAGGATGCCCATAAGCGAACGCATTCAAATGCAGTCCTGCGCGGTGAAGGCGGCTCTGCATGCGTTGCGCAACGCTTAGGTCCAAAACCTTACAGCAGGATATTCCGCTTCCCGGTAACGCCCACAAGATCCTTCACCGGCATACCACCCTTCTCGATCATAAGGTTTTCAACCTGCTCGCACCGGATCGATAACTCGGCCGTCCGCTCAAAACTCCGTACTGCTCCAGCCGCAAGATTTCCCGAAAATAGAATCGAACCATCGTCGGTGCGGGACACATGAACAAAGACCGGTGCAGTCGCGGTGATGGTGATGATATTGTCCGGCAAATCCTGAACCCTCGCTCCGGTATCATTTGCCACAGGGTTGTCAGCCATATTACCGGCATCTGTAACCGAACCTTCGGTTCCAAAGAAAAACAAGCGGACCAACAAAATCCCAACAAAAAGAATCGCCAATGCGCCACCAGCGACCATCGGAACCATCCATGGGGACCTCCCGTCCTCTCCATCCAATGAACCGAAGCCATCGACAGTCGCAGCGCTTCCCTTCCCTTCGGGTTCTTCAACCGCACTGTTCAACGAAAAAGTGCCGAGAGCCTCGCGGTCCGGATCCCCATCCTCCTCTCTCCGATCCTTCATCTGCATGCGGTTGTAGGCATCGGTGATCCGGTCCGGATCCAGCTTGAGATACTTCGAATAGAGCCGCAAGAAGCCCCGCACGTAGACCGTGTCCAGCGGGATATCAAACGAATTGTCTTCCAATTTGGCCAAATACTCGGCGCGGACTTTGGTAGCTTCCGCGGCTTCCTTGATAGAAAAGCCCAAACGGCTCCGTGCATCCTTGAGTTCCTGTCCAATGTTTATCATTCAGATCATGGCATAAGCGATTCTCCCGAAACTGTCTAATGCAAAAACACGCCAGTTCGCGACTCATCCCCGTGCGGAATGCGCTTTGTCGGGAAATCCTCGCTTTGAGCATTGCCCACTTGAGCAAAGCCATCATGATAGTATTCTCAAATTGATCGGAATGAGCCAACTACTCCACAAACCAGTTGCACGGATCATGCGGATCCCGTGGATTCTCATGATGGTGGCAAGTCTGTCCGGGTTTTCGCGAATTGCCTCGGCTCTCGAAACCGAGGACACGCTCCAGGCTTTCGGAGATAGCTACAAGGAAATCACTGAGGTTCCGGGTCGACCCTGGATCGAAAAGCAGCACGTCTACGAGAATGCCCGATGGGTGATCACCTGTTCCTTTGTCGGCTCCCGCTGCCTCTGGGTTGAATACTACAACAAGGAACCCAACCTGACCGACGAACAGGTCATCGATGAAGTACGCCGCCTCATGCCCGATCAGGACTGGAAACCCCAGCTTCACGGCGTCCGCGTCAGGTGGTGGTTCAACGAAAACGGAGACCGGATCACCCGCCGCTCCACCGGATTTTCGCTTCACACAAACGCCTACATCGAAAACGTGCTTTCCCGCAGGGAGGAATGGGTATTCTAGCCAACCTCCGGCATGCCTCCATTATCCTTTGGCGGCCATTCCCTGCGCGTATTGACTTCCTTTAACAATCGAAACACCTCCGAAAAAACCATGCCCATCGAAATCGACGGACACATTATTTCCGATGCCGAAATCCGGTTCGAAATCGAGCAACTCATTCGCGATCACCGGATCGCTCCGGGTGTGCTCGCAAATGATCGCAACAAACTCAGGTTGCAGGATTTGGCGAAAAACAACGTCATCGACACCCATCTCCTTTTTCTGGAAGCGAGGAAACAGAAGCTCTCTCTTTCGCAAGAGGAGGAACCGGATGCTTCCATGGGAGAGGAAGATCGCGCGCTCCTGCACAAACACCGTCTGGTGGCAAAGTTCATGGATCGCATCCGCGATGAGATCCGGGAACCCAAGGATCGCCATGTCAAAGGATACTACAAGGATCACCCCGAGGCTTTCGTGCTGGAAGACAAAATCCGCGTTCAACAAATCGTGAAGACCATCCAGCGCAAAGGCGACAGCGCACGAGTCCGTGAAGAGACGGACAAGATCCGTGCGACGATTCTCAAAGGGAAGACTTTTGACTACATTGCGCGGCAAAAGAGCGACATGCCCAATAGCATCGACATGGGCTGGGTGAAAAGGGGTGAAACGCAAAAAGAGCTCGAAGACATCCTCTTTGCACTGAATGAGGGTGATATCAGCGAACCTGTTCCGACCCAGCACGGGTGGACCCTCTACCGGATCGCAGAAAAACAGCTGCCCCGCACACTTTCACTCGAAGAAGCGGAAGCATCCATCCGGGAGGCAATAAAGGAAGAAGCCTTCTCGGAACGGATTCTTGAGATCACCAAGGCCCGCAGAAAAAAGGCGACCATCCGGGAAACCGCATGATCGCCTGATCCGGATACCCACGAGGGGTATCCCGCAGTTGTGTCAAATCCTGAAGCCTATTCGGAAACCGTGCGCGCTTCGATGCGTTTGAGGAAGGGAACCACAGAGTAGTCGCGGCCCAGGAACGCACGGACCGATTCATTCACATCCCGGGAATTTCCTCTGGAAAAGATTTCCCTGCGCAACTGGGCACCCAAGTCCTTGTCGAGGAATCCACCCGGTGAAACCCGGAAGGACTCCGCCAGATCCGCCGCGATCACATCTGCCCATGCGTATCCGTAGTATCCGGCATCGTAGCCGGCCAAGTGCCCGAAGTTTGCGATCATCGCGGAGCCCGACGGCGGCGCAAAATACACTTCCTTGAAGATGTCGTTGGTCATCTCCACCATATTGCGCTGGACGTAAGCCATATTCTGGTGGTGGTGCAGCTCCATGTCGATCAGGGCATAAGACATCTGGCCACGGTAATCCAGCCCGATCAAAGCGTTTTCAGCCATATCCAGTTTGTCGATCAAGTCCTGCGGGATCTTCTTGTCGCGATCCTGCCAATCCCCGGCAAAAAGGTCGAGCACATGCTTGTCGGTCAACCAATACTCAAGCACCTGGGATGGGGTTTCCACAAAATCCTGAGGAACCTGTGTTCCCGCAAACCGGGCATACTTTGCTTCGGTCAGAATGGAATGCATGCAGTGCCCGAACTCGTGGAACAAGGTATTGACCTCATCAAACGAAAGCAGGGACGGGCTCTCTTCTCCCGGAGGAGGAAAATTGCAAATCAGACCAACCGTCGGCCGCTGATAGGTGTCTTCCGACATGCGGGCTCCCGGCACAATCGTGAACTGCGCGAAGTGGTTGTATTTCCCCTCGCGCGGGAACATGTCGAGGTAGAACAAGCCCAATGGCTGACGTGTCTTGTTGTCGGAGACCACATACAGTGCCACATCATCATACCACGGATCAGGATTCTCAATCTCCTGAATCTCCAATCCAAACACGATCCCATAAACCTCGAAAAGCCCTTCCAGGGTGGGTTGCAATGGAAAATACCGGCGCATCTCCTCACGATCGATCGCGAAGGCATCCTTGATATACTGGTTCTTGTAGTAGCTCAGGTCCCACATATGAAGCACAGCCGCATCGTCGCCCGTCTCCTTTACCTTAAGCTGGCGCAGATGCTCAACATCCTGCTTGAATCGCGGCTCCAATCCCGAAACCATGTCCGTGAGAAACGTCTTCACGCGATTCCCATTGCCGGCCATACGCTTCTCGGTCTGGTAATCCGCCCACGTCTTGTAACCGAGTTTCCGCGCAATGTCGAAACGCAACTGCACCATCTTCGCGAGAATCGGCAGGTTTTCATCCTTTGCCTGCTTGAAACGCGCATCCATGAGCCGCCGACGCGTCTCAGCCAGTTTGGCGGTCCGCATGACCGTCTGATACTGAGGTGCAACACCCGGACGGATGTCGTAGGTGCCGTAGGCGTTCATCAAATCCTTTTGCTTCAAAAAGCCCTCCGGCACCCCTTCCAGTTCCTTCAGGGTAAACACAATCACATCATCCGCCTCATTGATGTTACGGCTGAAATCAGTTGTCAGAGCCGCCAACTCCTTGTTCATGCGCTCCAGCTGCTTGCGATCATCCTCGCTCAGATCGTAACCCAAGCGCTTGTAGTCGAGCATCACATCCTGGATCAGCCGGAGATCCTCCCCCTCGAATTTTGGGCGGCGATCGACGAAATTCCGCAGGTTCTCGTATATATCGTAGCGATACGCGAAAGCAATTAACGCATCATCAAACCGTTTCATCGCCTCGGTCGCGGCATCCCGCACTGCCACGTCCGGCGAGGTGTTTTTCACCACATTGATCGGCAAGGCACGCGCATACGCCTCATGCTCGGCGCGGTCCAGCGCCCCAAAGGTGGTTTCAAAGGTCAGATTCTCCAGTTCCAGAGCGGCAATCCCGTCTCCGGCAGCCTGAAGGCTTTGAATGATCGATGTCATCTCGGCCTCGATCGCCTCGCGGGTATCCGGAAAAGACGGAGCCGTAAGCTTTACACCAAAACCCTGCGCCTTCTCCTGAAAGCTCTCCAGAGTCGGCATTTCATACCGGCTCGCAGAGGCGGACGACAGCATCAGACCGGCGGCAACCGCCCCGACCGTTTTCAACAGCTTGCGTATATTCTGATTCATATTAAATGGATGAATTCGGTTCTTGGAAAGGTCCGGATCCGGACGGATCCGTCAAGCGGCCCTTCGACTTTTTGGATGGGAATTTTAACTTGAAAGCGTATTCCCTATGGACCCC
>JAQVLM010000550.1 GCA_028704125.1 Opitutales bacterium | reverse complement strand
CTGACAACGATCGAAGGGGGAGCTTTCGCAGGCTGCGATGGTTTCACCGGCTCGCTCACGATCCCGGAAGGCGTTACCAGTATTGGATCTGGTGCCTTCTATGGTTGCAGTGGATTCGATGGAACGTTGATCCTGCCATCGACACTGACAACGATCGGAGGGGGAGCTTTCGGAGGCTGCGATGGTTTCACCGGCGCACTCACGATCCCGGAAGGAGTCTCTACGATCGGAGAGCACGCCTTCTCTAACTGCAGTGGTTTCAGTGGCGCACTCACGATCCCGGAAGGAGTCTCTACGATCGGAGAGCAAGCCTTCTCTAACTGCAGTGGTTTCAGTGGAACGCTGACCCTGCCATCAACGCTGACAACGATCGGACATATTGCCTTCTCTGGCTGCAGTGGTTTTACCGGTTCGCTTACGATTCCGAAAGGCGTTACCACAATCGGGAACGGTGCCTTCTCTGACTGCAGTGGTTTCAGTGGAACGCTGACCCTGCCATCGACGCTGACAACGATCGGGAATGCTTTCGATGGATGCAGTGGCTTTACCGGCTCGCTCGTGATTCCTGAAGGAGTGACCAGTATCAGTGATACCTTCTCTGGCTGCAGTGGTTTCAATGGAACGCTGACCCTGCCATCAACTTTGACAACGATCGAATTTGCTGCCTTCGAGGACTGTAGTGGTTTCACCGGCTCGCTCACGATCCCTGAAGGTGTTACTGCGATCGGGTCTTCCGCATTCCGTGGCTGCAGTGGCTTTACCGGAACACTCACGATTCCGGAAGGCGTTACTACAATCCGGTTTTCCGCATTCCGTAGCTGCAGTGGTTTCAGTGGCGCACTCACGATCCCTGAAGGCGTTACCACAATCGAGGAGTGTGCTTTCGACGGATGCAGTGGTTTCAATGGGACGTTGACCCTGCCATCGACGCTGACAACGATCGAAGAGAGTGCCTTCTCTGGCTGCAGTGGCATATCCAATGCGTTGTTTCTGGGAAATGCCCCAAAACTTGATGTTTTTAGTTCGTCTGATTCCGTATTCGCAGGCACAGCCGAAGGATTCACAGTATCTTATCTGACAGGCTCCACTGGATTCTCCACTCCCACATGGTTTGGCTATCCTTGTGAAGAAACTCCGGAGTCGCCTTGACTCATCCTCATCGGAAACAAGACAATCAAGGCTGGGCAACCGATGACCTTCGCGATCGCAGCCGAAGCAGAAGGCGATCCCCTCACATACTCAGCATCAGGAGCCCTTTGAAGCTTCTGAATTTGATCATATTTCTGCGTTTCACCTATTCGGTCATCCCACACCCACATCACCTTCATATTCAATATTCACACGCATCTGTGCAAGAAACCGATACCACCCCAAGGAGAAAGCGATCCAACTCATCTGATGTGGTGGAGGGATGTCGTTTTTAGGGGCAACTAGGGATGCTTTTTTTGATGGGGAGAATGATCTGGGCCGTCAGAATGAATGGATTGTGAGGGATTAGGTGTTGTTCTCCCTTAAATCGGGATTGATTTTGGGGGGTGGCTTGTGCAAAACAGTGCAAGTTTCTATGCTGTACCTCCGAATTAAAACGCATACCTTCCGGAATGGTGTCCGGGATAACCACAGAACTCCTCTTGTTTTGGAGAGGACGCCGGGTCCGGTGTTCCGTTGGTTTGTCGCTCAGGTGATGGCGTTGGTGGTGATGGGGTGGGCAGTATCAGCGTCAGACAAAGTCGAGGGGGAGGTGGAGCAGACGAGAGCTCCGGGCGTGGTGAGGCTCCACTTGGAAAAGGATTTGTCGGGATTGTTGGAGAAAATTGTGGTTAAGGTGGACGGTGAGCCCGTGATCCCGCGAAAGGACCGCCAATTGGGATTGCTTGAGCTGGATCTTTTCATCAAGGGAGATCGCACGATCACGGTTGAGCATGAGGACTGTCTCGCTTGGGAGCACAAGGTGAAGGTGCAGGGATCCGATCGTCAGGACCTTGCATATGTGCCATCACTTTGGCCGTCGCGCGTGAAGATGGTGGTGCAATCGTTGGAGTCGAGGGAGACGTTGGGTGATGGAGATTTTGAGGTCTATGTGGACGGGGCGCCTGTGGAAATCAGGGGTGGTTGGGCTCGTATACCGGCGATGCGAAAGGTGAACCTGACGATCCGTGCAAGGGGTTATGAGGATTGGAGCCACACGATTCGTGCGCAGCCGCGATCAGTGGACACACTTGAGATTATGCTGAGACCGGTGATCGGGCCAAGAACCGGTGATGCGTTTTCCATCCGGATCGGCAATCGACAGAGCATTGAGATGGAATGGGTGGAATTGATGGACGCATGGGTTGGCAAGTATGAGGTTACCCTGGGTCAGTTCAGAAGTTTTCGTCCCGGTCATTCATCGGTTGCGATCGATGATCCGGATCGTTATCCGGTGGTGAACGTGAGTCTGGAGGATGCCATGGCTTTTGTGGATTGGGTAAACCGGACCTATGGAGGACAGTACGCAGGG
>JAQVLM010000075.1 GCA_028704125.1 Opitutales bacterium | reverse complement strand
GGTCACAGAGATTGGAGATTACGCTTTCGCCCAATGCCCCAAAATCGGGAGAGTGACCTTCGAGGGAAATGCTCCCTTCCTGGGAGTCGGAGTTTTCGATGACGCCTATCCTGGGCTGCGTCTGGTTTTCAATACGACTGCATCGGGGTTTACCACCCCCTTATGGCAAGGATATCCATCCGATCCGAAAGGATCACCGGCTGGGGATTTTGAAATCGTCGACGAGGGTGAAACCATCACCATCACAGACTACTTTGGAGGCGAGGGAGATATTATCATTCCGGATACCATCCATGGGAAACCGGTAACCGCAATCCGGGCAGGCTCCTTTATTGGTAGAATTCCAAACAAGCAGAATATTTCGATTCAGCTTCCATCCAGCCTGAAGAAGATCGGCGACTATGCGTTCGCCCGCTCTTGGAGCGTGGGAAAAGTGATCTTTTCGGGCGATGCGCCTGCAACGGGTTCCCGTGTCTTCGATGATGCCTTTCAGGGACTTCGTCTGGTGTTTCCATCTGGAGCTCAGGGTTTCACGACCCCCCTGTGGCGAGGGTACACATGTCAAACGATTGGAGAACGGCTCGGGGATTTTCAGATCGTCGATGAGGGAAAGACCATCACCATCACAGACTACTTTGGAGGTGAAGGAGAGATCGTCATTCCGGACACCATCCACGGGAAACCGGTGACCGCAATCGGAACCGCTGTCTTTGCCAGGGGAAAAATGCCATGGTGCACCAAGCTGACACTTCCAAAAACGCTCATTGAGATAGGAAATTTGGCTTTTTTCGGAGCTGAGCGGCTCCGGGACACGATCCGACTCCCTGAAGGACTCAAGACAGTCGGGGACTTCGCTTTCGCCGACTGCGATGTCATCGGCAAAACACTCACCGTGCCAGCCAGCGTGGAGCGTATCGGACATGGAGTATTCCACCACTGCGAATTGTCCCATGTCGTTTTCGAAGGTAATGCACCGATCACCGGAGACGATCCTTTCAAGACTCCAGTCTCGGATGTCGCTTATGAAGACATATCCCTCAACAAAACATTCCTCACCTTCCCACCCGAGGCCACGGGCTTCTCAACTCCCTTTTGGAAAGATTGTCCATGCGGGCCTCAGGGCGAGCGCTTCGGGAATTATGAGTATATCGAAAACGACAAAACCGTCTCAATCGTCCGATACCACGGAGAGGAAGACACTGTCCGGATTCCGGATGAGATAAACGGGAAGCCGGTGACGTCTATCGGGCCATTTGCGTTTGTCAGTAACAATCTCAGATTATTCTCTCTCGGTTTGCCTTCTGGTCTGGAATCAATCGGAGAGGGTGCTTTCTATAATTGCCCCATCAGAGATGACATCACCATACCCAAAGGAGTATCGAAGATCGGAGACAACGCTTTCAGCAGATGCACTGATGTGCGGCGTTATGATTTTCAGGGAGACGCACCGGAAATGGGAGAAAAGGTCTTTGGTGACATTTTTTCACCACGAATAATTCCAATTGTTGTGTTCAATCCGAACGCCACGGGCTTTACGACTCCGAAATGGAATAACCTTGCGTGTTCACCCAAAGGCCGGATTCACGGGGATTTTGAGTATACCGAATCAGAGGATTCGATCACGATTAAGTGGTATTCGGGCAGCCAAGACAATCTGGTGATCCCCGACTTCATAAACGGGAAACCGGTCACCACAATTGGGGAAGGTGCATTCGATGGGGCACAATCGCACCCCATTACGTTACTATTACCTCCAACACTCACCACCATCAAATGCGGCGCTCTTGGAAAGTTCACCGGTCTCTCCGGTGAGCTGATCATCCCGCGTTCGGTCCAATCGATTGAAGCAGGGGCCCTGCCGGAGAGCGACCAATTCCGGATTGTTTTTGAAGGGGATGCTCCTTCAATCGAAGAATATTCGATTCCAGATGCCTTGATAGCTTATAAAACGGGAAGCACAGGTTTCGACACCCCCGCTTGGACTAACGCATCCTGCATGCCTCTGGGAAAAACTCTGGGAGATTTCGAGTATTCGGAAACCGGGGATTCCATCACAATCACGTGGTATTCCGGGAAGGGTAGACGGGTGGTCATCCCCGATTTCATCGATGGAAAGCCAGTCACTATGATCGGAGAACGTGCCTTCGCCGGGGCTTCTGAAAGCCTTAGTACAGTGATCCTGCCGTCAACACTAGTCACTATCAAACGAAGGGCCTTCGCCAATTGTGATGGCCTTTCAGGCACGCTCGTCATCCCACGCTCGGTCAGATCAATTGAAGACCTCGCCTTTGGCATCAGCAACAATCTCGGCCGCATTGTTTTTGAAGGGGATGCTCCACAGTTAGGGGAATGGGCGCTTTCAAATACAGGCATAACCTATAATAGTGGGAGCGAGGGTTTCACGACTCCGGAATGGAACGGTTATCCATGTTTTCCGAGAGATAAGGTCAGCGGCGGTTTCGAATTCTTGGAATCGGAGGATTCCATCACAATCACGTGGTATTCCGGGAAGGATGGACGGGTGGTCATCCCTGATTTCATCGACGGAAAACCGGTCACCACGATCGGAGAACGTGCCTTCGCCGGGTCCTTCGAAAGCCCCAGTATCGTGGTCCTGCCTCCAACACTTACCACGATCAAACAAAAAGCCTTTGCCGATAGCACCGGGCTTTCAGGTACTCTCATTATCCCACGCTCGGTCAGATCGATCGAAGATCACGCCTTTCGAAACACTCCTTATCTCTTCCGCATTGTTTTTGAAGGAGATGCTCCAACGCTGGGGAAAGGTGCAATCCAACATAGTCGTATAGCCTACAATCCCGGGAGCGAGGGTTTCACGGCTCCGGAATGGAATGATTATCCATGTTTTCCAAGAGATAATATCAGCGGCGATTTTGAATACTCGGAAACTGGGGATTCCATCACCATCACCGGATATTGTGGATCGGGCGGAGACATTATCATCCCCGACTTCATCGATGGAAAGCCCGTGACTACCATTGGCGAACGAGCCTTCGTTGGAACTGTCTTTGATACGAGGATCATCCAGCTCAAATTGCCCATTGAGCTTGAGACCATTGAAGATAGCGCCTTCCTCGGTTGCTATGGAAATGTGGAGTCGGTAACCTTTCCTCCGAAGCTTCGCAAAATCGGAGAAGTAGCCTTTGCGCATTGCATGTTTCGCTTCGGATTCCTCACCATCCCTCCAAGCGTGACAGAAATTGGCACAGGGGCATTTCGCGATTGCACCGGCCCAAAGAGGGTCTACTTCAGAGGAGATGCTCCGAAAATGGGACGCGCAGTTTTTGATCGTTCCTGGCAAGGATTCTCCATTCAGTATGAACCCACTGCCAAGGGATTCACCACCCCCACATGGCTTGACTACCCTTGTGCTCCGATCAGGAGGATCCGGAGCGATTTCGATTTCACCAACAACGGGTCCACCATCACCATCTCCGCTTATTCAGGGACTGGAGACAGGGTCATCATCCCGCATTTCATCAACGGACTCCCAGTGACCGCTATCGGAGACCGGGCATTCCAACGTAAGATATTGGATCCCGCTTCGTTGTCCCTCCCTCCCTTCCTGGAGTCGATTGGGACGGAAGCGTTCGCCATGTGCAGCGGATTGACAGGCTCCGTGGAAATACCCCCGACGGTTGGGACCATCGGCGAAGGTGCTTTCTCCGGTTGTAGTCGTCTTGACGAGGTTCGGTTCCTTGGCGATGCCCCCGAAACAGGACCATCCATATTCGACGGAAACAAATCCGGTTTCATGATCATCTATGATAGGCAAGCAAAGGGATTCGACGCCCCGACTTGGCACGCCTATCCCGCCTCAGTAGACACAGATTGATTTCGAACACCCAGAACACCAGCGATCCGCACCTGCAGCAATACCCTCCGGTCAAAAAACGGTCCCCCTTATGAGCCTGCTGATGCCCGCGGGTTGATCTTCGCTCCAGGATATGCCTAAGTAGGAGACGCAGGCGTTACCGTTTCGGACGTTCAGGTCTCGGGGGAGCCCTCGCTCCATCGAACCCACGCCTGCTCCTTCAGGAGTCAACATTGGGTTCCAATATGTGTGTGAATCATTGAATGAACCCCTTTCTCCAACCTTCGTGTGCTTCGCGCAATTCGTCGTATAGAATCACCATCTCGAGATCCCGGGGTCGGAACGCTAAAGCCTTCCGCTACGGAAGAGCTTCAATTTCATCTTCCCTTGGCGTCTTGCGATTTTGCGTGAGAACATCTTCTTCCTCCCCATAATATCGAGAGCACCCCGGCCCGGATCTTGTATCGTTTCTTTGAATACGCGAGCAAGGATGCTCCCCCTACTATGATTCACATCCAGTGAACCCGCTTCCGGAGTGGGTGGCTTCAGCCATCCTCTATTTCCCGAATCCTCCCAAGACCAAGCGCTTGCGGATGAGCGGGGACGCTCATCCCTACCCACAACAGACATCCCGTAGTAGCGGGAGCATCCCTGCTCGCGGGCCTTTTGTTCACTTCCCGGAATGGTCAGCATTCGCCCGCCCACGCCCGAAATCCCCCGAACCCGGTAGGGCGAATTGTCCTCAATGAGCCGCGCTTCCCCCCTTTCGTGCCTTCCGTGCATTTCGTGGTTATGACTCCCCATCTTCCTCTTCCCTTCGTGTGCTTCGCGCGCTTCGTGGTGAAGATTCTTGAATTCTCTCTTCCTTGGCGTCTTCGTGTCTTGAGTGCAGACGCTGCATGCAGCGTCAAACGGGCGTGAGACAATTCTTCTTCAATCCTGTAGATCCTGTCCAAAAAAGAACAATCCGACAGGATAAGCATTGAGGCCTCATTCGTCTTGAATCCCTATCCCCTTTTCGTGGTTTTCGGGTATTTCGTGGTTAAGCCTCTTCTTTTTGAGACCGATCACGGTCTCCGCGCACAAAAAAACCCGGGATTCCGGGTCCAACTTCTGTCCGCTCAATGCAGACAACCGCAATTGTTATACCATATTTTTCAGGACATGCTCATCATATCCGGGAAACGCATCGCGTAATAAGCCCTATAGCGCTCGGAATGACTCGAGTTCAGGATCTTGTCGGCAATCTCTGCTGGTGTCGGCCTATGCCCAAGATCAATTCCCAAAAAGTAAATACTGTCCTGCAGCCAGCATACCTGGTGTTCCAAATAGTGTTTCAGGTTGCGGGGTATGGATCCTCCATAACAACCCAGCTCCTCCTGACTCAAAGCATCCACGGCCCGAATCACCTCCATATCCAGACATCCACCCCGTTGATCGGGATGGTCCAGAACCGAGACCTGACTGTCCATGACGTGGTTCATGATGTATCTGTGCTATCTTGAGACGGTTAATTCAGTGAAGTTATTCGACATCAGGATCGACTGAAAGACCAGCCAATTGAGTCCAATTCAATTACTCAGGGTTTCGGAGTATTGTTTTTGATATTTTGTTTAATTCTTTAGGTTAATATTTTACATACCACCGCTCGAAGCTAAAATGACACGGCTCAGGGAGTCATTGACAAGCGTCCCTCCAGAGCTAGGCTGCTGAATATTTCCCCCCTTCCCCTTCCCCACACAACACAAAGACACAACAACACTCGACTATCCCATCGTACGCGAATGCCACCATTATGAAAGAGAAACGGGTTACCCTGGAAGATATCGCCAAAATTGCCGGAACACACGTTACCACCGTATCGCTCGCGATGCGAAACAGCCAACGCCTTTCGCGGGACACCCGCGAACGTATTCAGAAACTTGCACGGGAAATGGGATACCGACCGGACCCGTGGATGCGTGCCCTCGTCTCTTATCGGGAAAATGCTAAAGAAAAGAGGAACCCGCCCGTTTTGGCGTACCTGACCAATTGGAACTCAAAATGGGGATGGAAGGACGTCGTGGCTCATCCGGATTTCTTCGACGGTGCCGAGAGCGCTGCCACAGAGTTGGGTTTTGCATTGGAGCACTTCTGGCTGCGGGAGCCGGGCATCAGCCATGCCAGACTCAGCCAGATCTTCAAAGCCAGAGGGATCACGGGAATCGTCATTGCCTCTCATGTTCGCGAATACGATCAGTATCTCGACCTTGAATGGGATTGCTTCAGCGCGGTCAAAATTGATTACTTCCCGCACAACCCCATCCTCCCCATGATCACCAACAACCAGCTTGGGATCATCCGGATGGCGATGCAAAAGGTCATGGCAGAAGGATACCGACGGATCGCAATGATTATGGACCGGGGATGGGACATAACCGTCGACAATCTATGGAGCGTGGGATTCCTATGGGAGCAACAGCAACTCCCGCCTCAGGACCGGCTTCCCGCATACCTTTTCCCGAACGAGGTCCCTCTGGATCAATGGATCAAGAACTATCGCCCGGAAGTCATCATCAGTATGGAGGACTTCATCATGCCAACGCTGAAGCGACTTGGACTGAAAGTCCCCGATGATATCGCGTTGGTTGATCTTTTCCTTAAGGACACGGAAGGTTCGGTATCGGGCGTTCGTCAGAATCATCAGCGGGTCGGAGCACTTGCAGTCGAAATGCTGGCATCCCAGATACAATACAACCAGCAAGGAATTCCTGACATCGCCACCACAAACTACGTTGAGGGGACATGGCATACGGGGTCCACGTTGCCATCGAGGAAAACCGTCTTGCCCGAATTGAGCATCACGGCGATCTGAGAGTTTCGGGTTTACTTCTGGTGTTCTGTCCGCTTAGCTTGCCGGTTTGCGATCCACGGGTCCCTTTTGGACGTTACTTCGCGGGAACCATGGAGCCGCACTGTCGGAATAATGGTCACAGAATTCGAGCTGTTTTTTGAAGTCGTCATATCGGCCTTTACCCTTTATGCGGCTATCGGTGTGGGCTTCTCGCTCGTACTCCACTCGGTGGGAATGCATCGACTGGATCCCCGCACCCGCGGCACATCGCTCGCCTTCCGGCTGCTGATTACGCCCGCGCTGGTGTTGTGGTGGCCTGTTTTCGCCATCCGATGGATCATTGGGGTTACCCCTCCGCCAGTTGAGCGCAACGCCCACCGTCTTGCCGCAGCGATTTACCATCGCAACAAGTCGTTTGACAAAGATTCCAGATCATGATCCGCCCACTTCGCAGACGACATACCCTTTTTGCCTTCGCAATGGCGGTAGGCCTGCCTTTCTTTATTGTATACCGTATGATCAATCCCACTCCGGACACACGGGTGGAGAGCCTTCCCGAATTTGTACCTGCGGGCATGCAGTCGTTCCCCGTGGAAATCTGGAGCAAACGCTTCCTCTGGAAGGGTTACCCAGACATCGGCACCCGACTGCTCGCGTCTGCAGACGGCTCAGGTGACACCGCTGTGGAGCTGACCATGCCTGAGTCAGTTCAACACGGCAACTTGCTTCTCTACTGGTCCACCTTTCCCCCAAACGGCGACACCAGCGCCATCGCATCCGCCTACCTCATGGGCAGCATTGGCGGAAACGCCCGGCTTTTTCCACTCCCACGCAACATTCGCAACAAAGATGGAACGCTCTTTCTCTATTCGGAAACCGGTGCAATCATCATTTCCGAGGCGCCCATCATCAACCCGACCCCCTGAGCACCCATTTCGAGCACACTGCTTATCTTTCCATGACTGTGCCATACAAAGCAATCGGATGGACCCCATTCAAACGCGTATTTGATTCCTACGTCATCATTGGGATCATCGCGTATTTGATCGTTTTCGCGCTCTCCAGTCTGGTCTTTACCCCCCACATCACTTTGCCCATTCTTCTGGTCAGGGCCACCGGGACAGCTGCCATGCTGATGTTGCACATCATCCTCTGCATCGGGCCTTTGTGCCGGTTAAACAGCCGGTTTCTTCCCATGCTTTACAATAGGCGGCACATGGGAGTGGTCTGCTTCTTCCTCGCCTTGGCACACGGAGCGGCAGCGATCTGGGTTTACCATTCCGGCTCGGCAATGAACCCGATTCTGAGTGTGTTCGCGAGTGACACCGGCTCAACCATTTCGTCCTTCCCGTTCCAAACATTCGGAGCACTGGCACTCCTCATCCTTTTCCTTCTTGCGGCCACAAGCCACGACTTCTGGCTCCGCAACCTGACTCCACCCGCGTGGAAAACCATTCACATGTTCATCTACATCGCCTATGCGGCGTTGGTTGTGCATGTGGTAACTGGCGTCATGCAGAGCGAGAGGCACCTTGGATACTCGCTCATACTGCTCACCGGGGTAGGCATTGTGGTATCCCTTCATCTCGTCTCAGGGATCAAGGAGTTCGTTGCGGACTTCCACCGGCGCACCAACTCCGAGGGCGACTACGTCGAAACCGTTTCCGTCAATTCGATTCCCAACAATCAGGCGCGCATCGTCACCCTTCACGGCGAACGGGTCGCCATTTTCCGATATGGTGACAGGATTTCGGCCGTCTCCAATGTCTGCCCTCATCAAAACGGACCACTCGGCGAAGGCCGCGTCATCAACGGATGTATCACCTGCCCGTGGCATGGTTTCCAGTTCCGGCCCGAGGACGGACAAGCTCCGCATCCACATCAGGAATCCATACCCACCTTCGAAGTCCGGATACGGGACGGGAAGGTGTGGGTGAACCATAAACCACGCCTTCCGGGAACACCGGTTGAACCGGCG
The DNA here is from genome assembly GCA_028704125.1 of Opitutales bacterium. Taxonomy (GTDB): domain Bacteria; phylum Verrucomicrobiota; class Verrucomicrobiia; order Opitutales; family JAFGAQ01; genus JAFGAQ01. Next base: position 1,418 of record JAQVLM010000075.1, on the reverse strand, counting down.
CGGATCCAACCGGAATGAACAACCAACACCAGTCGGATTTTTTCGTCGGGAGCGAGCGGGAGCTGTCGTTTCGGGTGCGTAGGTTCCTTTACAACCGGCTCACCTTCATTTTCGCGGTTGCCTTTCTTCTGGCGGCATTGCTTCCAGCGTTTTCGGACAAAGGCATCCCTTCATTCAGCGGAAAAAACACCATATGCGTCGAAGGCATTTTGCTGCGAGGGGCGGAACCCATCCTTCTGGTGCCACGCAAAGGAATCATCCCACCGGAAATACCACCCTACTCAATCATCTTTCCCGTGACCTCCTGCAGGGAAGGTCTGCGGCTCGACGTCCCAAACTCCGAAGCTAATATGGCCTATGTTCGCGTCACGGGATACCCGGTTTTCAATCGGATGCATGCGCTCCTGAACGTGACAGATATGGAGACTGTCCCGCCACTGTCAGTCCGCACCGATCTTCCGGATGTTCCCGCTTTCGAGGATCGCTACGTGCATGGAACCGTTTCCCTCGACGGAGAGATTGTCTCCGCTGCCTGTTTCGCCAGCATGAATCCAGGATTCGGAAAAGCCCAACGGGCCAGCACCATCCGAAGCTTGGATTCACGGATCCCGCCACTGCTGCTCATCCGGGCCAACAACGGGGATTTCATTTCGCTCTGGATTGTCGGTGAAGAAGGAACCCCGATCGGAACCGAAATCTCCGAATGGGCCGGACGCCCAGTCACCATTAAAGGCGAGGCGTCCATGTGGATGGATAAGCTGATCCTCCGCACCCGGAAAGAATGGATCAACGAACGCAATGCCCCATAGCCGGATGCGGCACCCGCTTGCGGGCCGTGAATCAAATTGACAAGCCGGCGTCGCTTACGTAAATCAGACCACAAAATTACCGCCGGTAACTACCTTCCGGCGTATTTTCTACTCCTGACCACCCAAACCGGGGCATTCTTCGGGTGCGAACCACTCGATACCGCTCCGCCACGACCAAAGCCCTCAAACGCTCCACCATGAGCCGTCACTACGTTTATTATCTGATTCTTGGAGTTCTGCCTTTTGTATCTCCACTTGCCGCGCAATACCGCGGCTGGGATAAAGTCACCGTACAAGTGTCGGCTGACGTCAAGGATTCCCCTCCGGAGATCGTGTTGACCTGGGCGCTATACCCCGATGGAGGATCCTACACAATCCAACGCAGAACCACCGGGCTCAACACCCCTTGGGGTGCCACGCTCGCAACCTTGCCGAATACCGCCACAACATGGACCGATACCGATGTGGAAAGTGGCGCTGAATACGAATACCGCATCAATAGGAGCGAGGCCACCGGATACATCCAGACTGGAATCCGATTGCCACTAAAAGACCAATGGGGCAAGGTCATCTTCCTGATCGACGACACCATGGCCACTCCATTGGAGG
>JAQVLM010000549.1 GCA_028704125.1 Opitutales bacterium | reverse complement strand
ACTCCTGATTGCTCCAGCTGTCAACCATGCGCCCATTGTGATCCAGATGTGAATGCCTCATCATTTGACTGTTCATAAGGAGACTGGCGAAAGGAAGGTGAATCCGCATCCAGAGATTGAGTGGGAAATGGGAATTTTGTTCCGATTTCTTGCTTTTCCGGATTTTGGAGGTTCAAAAACGGAAATTGATACTGTTGGGGGACTCACAATTCGTTCAGATTGGGTTTTTGGGAATCATTCAACCAAGAGTATCTTTCCGATTGTGTCTTCTCATTCGGTTGAGGTGAGTGCGAGTGATATCCGGAATGGCGGAAGATGAGCAAAAATCCGAAGGCTTGATGACGGCAATGTGCAATACAATTAAAATATATTCCTAATCTCAAACGGTTTTCGGTTTGAGGCTTTTTGTTCCAACATTAGAAATTATGCCTTTTTGGCTTTATTCTCATTTTGAATTTTTGCTACGGTGCAGGCTCTACCCTAAAACATAACATGATAAAAACTGCTAAAACAATAAGCAGAAGGGCGTGGCTGGTTGCCCCCCTTCTCGTGTGTGTAGGCGCATCTGTGAGCTCGCAGGAAACTGCTGAGGATCCGGAAGTCTACGTACTCAATCCGTTCGTGGTGGAATCCTCCGGAAACGTAGGATACATCGCCACGAGTACGCTGGCCGGGACCCGCTTGAACACGCAATTGAAAGACGTGGGTTCTGCCATCTCTGTTGTCACCAAGGAATTCCTTGAGGATACTGGCGCGACCAACAATGAAACGTTGCTGGTCTATACCACGAACACGGAAGTGGCGGGTGTGGATGGTAACTTCACCAATGTCTCGAATGGATCGATGTCCTACCAGGGAGCTTCGACCTTCCTCACGCCGCACTCCAGCACACGTGTTCGCGGTCTTTCCGCTGCGGATAACACCCGTGACTTCTTTGTGTCGGAAATCCCATGGGACGGATTCAATGTGGAACGGGTTGACCTGCAGCGTGGACCTAACTCGATCCTCTTCGGTTTGGGTTCTCCATCCGGGATCATCAATACCGACTTGAAAGATGCCGACTTCAGCGAAAACTTTGGTGAAGTGGAAGGCCGATTTGGTCGTTTTGGATCTTACCGCGGTTCTCTGGACTACAACCGTGTGGTTCTGGAGGACGAGTTGGCTGTCCGGATCGCCGGAATGATGGGCGAAACCAAGTACCAGCAGAAGCCTGCTTTTTCGGAAGAAAACCGTCGGTATGCTGCGGTGAAGTATGAGCCCAAGTTCCTCAAGAAGGGATCGGCCCGTACCACGATTCGTATGAATGCCGAAGTGGGTGAAATCACCAGTAACCGTCCACGCACGGTCACCCCCGGGGACAATATCACTCCCTGGTTCTCAGAAATGGACAAGTTGACCATCGATCCTTATGATAATATGGAAAGGGATTCGAAGCGTCCCAACACCGCATGGGAGCACGATACATTCGGCGACGGATCGGCCAACCCCTATTATGAGCCTTGGATCCGAAACTGGGGACAGCTGTTCGGTGGTGTGGTAGCGATCTGGGACGACAACAACTCCTCCCAAATGGCGGGCTTTCTCGCAGAGCCGGAAAGGGTGGCTGCGCACGCACCTTACAACCAGCCGTTTCAACCGAATAACGATAACCGGACTGTGATTGCCGGGGTGGCACCTTCACAGTTGCGTGCGATCGGATCATTTTCGGAAACAGCCATTCGCCGAGGGCTTCCAAATGCTGCGGATGGTATTTACAAGAATCAGCATCTTCTCGATCCCACGATCTTCGATTTTTACCATCTGCTTTTGGATGGGGACAATAAGCGTGAGTTCCAGGATTGGGATGCTTTCAGCGTCAACCTTTCCCAAGGCTTCTTCAACGAGAAAGTCGGATTCGAGTTCGTGTATGACGATCAGAATTACTCGAATGAGATCCTCCGGCTCCTTGCTAATGAACGTCAGAACATCTATATCGACATCCATCATAACAACGTCGATGGCAGCCCGAATCCGAATGTGGGTCGTCCGTTTGTAACTGACGCCGGCCGCTATGGGAATGGTTCAAATACGAGTCAACGTGAGAATATCCGCTTTACCGGATTTGTTGACCTCAACATCGCTGACCTGACCCAAAAGGATAACGTTCTAACCAAGATCCTTGGGCGTCACGTGTTGAGCGGAGTCTATTCCTCGCAGCAACGCCGTCAATACAATGAGCAATTCCAAAGGTATGGCACGGATGCGGATTATGGTAACCTGATCGGATTCAGCCTCTACGACAAGAACGAGCGTCAGATTAACACGGTTCATTATCTTGGTGAGTCTTTGATGAACCGTACCACCGCTTCCGGTGCACACATCCCGCGAATCAAGGCGACTCAACGTCCGCAGGATGGTTCTGTATACATCTTCGATTCCCATTGGAATGCAACCGGTGTGGATTACAACGCTCCATGGACCAATCCCCGTACTGGACTGTCAACTGTA
>JAQVLM010000548.1 GCA_028704125.1 Opitutales bacterium | reverse complement strand
ACCGGAGCCACGGTCCAAAAAAACCTGAACCGTCCCACCCTGATCTGCCGCGACATAAAAGCGAAGGAAACGCATCCTCTCCTTTTCCATCACTCCGGATTCGAACCAGAGCATGGCGGCGAACACCAGCATCCACACAGCACCGGCAATGATCCAACGTTTTCCCTTCATCATCCAAAGGAATGAAGCGCTTCCGGAAAACCACAATGCGAAAGTCACACCACGGCCAAAAATCCTCTCCGGACCTCCCGACCAGACATTCCGGAGGTCGAGCCGCCGATCCCTGGGCAATGCGACAGAGCCGATGGAACACGATGCCATCGATTGACGCAGGGAGCCTTACACTGAAGCCTCCCTTTTTGCAACACGCAGGCGGTTCCTTGAAGAACAACGTTGCCAAATCAGTGAGGATTCCCCAACACTGAGAGCATGAATTTCTGTATTCTTCCCGCAGGCGCATGGGGCACTGCCATGGCGATCCACCTCAATCGGCTCGGACACACGGTAACCCTGCTTCCCCGCACACAAGAGGAAGCTTTTGAAATGACGACCCATCGGGAAAACAAACAGTTTTTCCCGGGACACCATCTGGATGACTCGATTCAGATCGGGATGGAGTATAAACCCGCGCTCATGGAGGCCGAAGTGGTCATTCTGGCGTGTCCGTCGAAGTTTTTACGGTCGGTCTGCGGCGAAATCCGGCCTTTTGTCACAAAGGACAATGCGCGGGCGCTCAAGCTCATCATCGTTCTCTGCAAAGGGCTGGAGCCAAAAACCAATGAGCTGCCGCTAACGGCACTCCGGCAAGAGCTGCCCGAGATCCCGGGGGGGCTCCTCTCCGGCCCCAGTTTTGCCTCTCAGGTGGCGCTTGGCCAGCCCACCGCCATGGTTTTCGGGAGTAACCTCGACGCGGACACCTCCGCTCAGATTCAGGAAGCAATCAGCGGAAACCGGATCCGGATTTACACCACTGACGATGTCGATGGCGTCGGACTCGGGGGTTGCCTCAAGAATGTGTATGCCATCGCCGCAGGCATCTGCGACGGACTCGGATTCAGGGACAATGCGAAGGCCGCACTGCTCACCCGTTCGCTGGCTGAAATGGTCCGGATCGGGCGCGCCTTGGGCGGGAGAATGGAGACGTTCTACGGATTGAGCGGCTTCGGGGATCTGGTGCTGACCTGTAACGGGCAGGAAAGCCGGAACCGCACCTTCGGCGAGTGTTTCGCCAAAGGTGAAAGCATCCGCAGCCTCATCGAAGAAAAAGGGATGACCGTCGAAGGATACTGGACCTGCCGGAGTTTTCACGAGCTGTGCAATGCCAAGGGCATCGATGCTCCGATTCTCAACCAGCTCTACGGCATCCTATACGAGGGGCAAAGCGCCGAGAATGCACTGGGCGCCCTGATGAGCCGTGACCTCAAGCACGAGCGTTTCTAGGTTGGATCCGGCCGGATACACACACGATGCTTTCAAAAAAAATAGATCCTGCCTAACCGGGTCAGTCCGCCCGTGCGTCATCCGCCGGTTCCGGTAATTATTCGTACACCGATTTCATCCGGCATACTGAATGCTGGTAGATGCAATCGAATCTCCCTTTAATAACAACTCAAAGGGGCTTGCCTCAACGCACACTGTTAATCACGATTCTGAGGCATCCAACAACAACCCGTCCCATGAACCTTCTCAGTATCATCCTGATCACCAGTCTGGGATCCATGTTTTCATCCGAAATGAATCCTTCTCCCGCCGAATCCGCCGAGGCCGATCCATATCTTTGGCTCGAAACAGTCGACAGCGTGCCTGCGATGGCGTGGGTACGGGCCTGCAATGCGGCATCAAAAGCCGAAATCGCCTCATCCGATGCATTCCGGCAGATACGGGATCGCATCCAGGAGAGCCTCGACTCGGATGAACGCATTCCCTACATCTCCAAGCGGGGTGAGCTCTACTACAATTTCTGGCGGGATGCGGCAAACCCGCGCGGACTCTTCCGGAGAACGACGCTGGAGTCCTACCGCACGGAAAACCCGGAATGGGAGATCCTGCTGGATCTCGATGCTCTCAACGAAGCAGAAGGCGAAAACTGGGTATGGAAGGGAATCGACTACCTGAAAGCCGGAGGATACCGGCACGCAATGGTGCGTCTTTCGAGGGGCGGATCCGATGCTGTGGTGGTGCGCGAATTCGACTTGGAGACCCGCCAGTTTGTGGAGGACGGTTTCTATCTTCCGGAAGCAAAAGGCGACACGGCGTGGATTGACGTGGACACCCTCTATGTCGCGACTGATTTCGGTCCCGGGAGCATGACCAGCTCCGGCTACCCGCGCGTGGTGAAACGCTGGACAAGGGGCAGCCCACTGGAAAACGCCGTGACGGTGTTTGAAGGACAAGCGGACGATGTCGGAGTCAGCACGGGAGTGGACGATACGCCGGGATTCGAACGCCATTTCATCGTGAGGCGTCCGACCTTCTACACATCGGAAACCTACTTGATTGGCCCCGAAGG
>JAQVLM010000547.1 GCA_028704125.1 Opitutales bacterium | reverse complement strand
CACCCAACCGGCGATCCCTCCGCCCAAGGGCAATCGGATGTCCCTTTCCTCGTCGGGAAGCCCACGTGATACTTCGACGCTCAGGTCATTGTCATTTGGATCAAACAGGATCACGCTGCCTGCATCGCATCCAAAATACTCCATTGCCTGGTCAAGAGCGTAGGTCAAAGCATCCTGCGGAGTCTCAGCTGGAAGCGTCCACTCCCCGAGGTTGCGTAGAATCTCAAGCAAATCCATACGGCTACCGGAATAATCATCCTCTCCGGAAGAAGTCGGGTGCATCATGTATCGCAGCGTATTCGCATGCACAAGGCTGGCCAGCAAAAACCAACCCGCTGGCTGTATCAGTTGCCGCTGTTTTCCAATTGAAGCTCATGGATTGATCCAGGAAGACGATCCAAGCAGAGCCACCAGCCTGTCACGCAGCCGATCCATTCTTGAAGAAAGCGGCGCGGCCTCCCCGAATGCCATGTCCTCCAGCAGGAGTGTCCCGGAAGCGATGTGGTTCTGGGTTGAAATACGGACCGACTCAATGTTGAACGACAGATTACTCACTGACTTGGTAACCTGATAGAGCAAACCGATGTGGTCGCGCCCCTGGTATTCCAACACCACTTGCTCCAGCTCGGGATCAGCATACACTTCCACTCGCACCGGCATGCTGATTTCAAAAGCAGGGCCCCGATCCAGAAACCCCTTCTTGCGGCTCCGTTCAAACTCTTCCCGGATCCGGTCGTCAATCCCCTCGCCGTCCACCAAAACCGCGTGAATCGCAACTTCGAACCGTGCACGGTCTTCATCGGAAACATCCACCCCCAACTTCGGGTGTGTCACATGAAAGGTGTCGATGGCAATGTGGTCCTCCCGCGACATCGCGCGGGCCTTGAGGATATTCAATCCGGCGGCACTGAAAGCAGCGGCCAGTTTGTAGAACAAACCCGCCCGGTCCCAGGTGACGATCGTGACCACATAGTTTTCGGTTCCCGGGGTGGCTTTCCAGTCAATTACGGGTTTAAGGCTTCCGAGGGAATCCGCCTCATGGATTCGGTGTAGCAGCCGGTGCACCAGCAGAATGTGCAGATTCACTTCGTCCGCTTCGCGGGTCGCGAAATAACGTTCAGGAAGAAGGTGGAAATGGGCCTCAATTTCTTCTTCGGGGATTTCCGGAACCACTCGGGCGATGACGGTCTTTTTCATGGCGTGAATCCTTTCGGCAAGATCAACAATCCAGCCATTGGCGGTTCCGTCACCAAATCGCTGCGAGACCCGTTCAAACAGACGCTGCAATCCAGCGAATGAATGGATGTCCCAATACTGGGGGTTCCGGCCCCATGCATCGCAGTAGAAGAACACAAACGAGTAGTATAGCGATTCGAAGTCATGGATTGTCTCAGCAAAAATGGTCAGAATGCGTGAATCTTCAACTTCCTGCTGCCAGAAACGTGCCACTTTTCGATGCCTGCCGATAATTGTCAGTATTCGATCCCGTTCTTCCTTGGTAAACGCAAATCTGGCCAGAATCGCATCCGCCTTTGCAACCGGCAGGTCTTTCAGGCGGGCGTGACCCGGCAGTGATCCGGGAAACTCAATCGGATAAAGCAAAAACATCCAATACATCCAGTCTTTCAGGTCGACCATCGGAGCCTCTTCTCTCAAGGTCCGCTCTACCCCGCCTCCAGACGTGAAAATCTCGTCCAGCTTGCGAATGGCGTTCAACACGCGGATATCCTCAGCATAACGGACCAGGTGGACATCATGCTGAATCAGGCAATGAAGGTTGCGGAACTCCGGTAACACCTTCACCAGAATGCCCAGATCGTACATCCCCTGGATAACCGGATACACCCGACCCGAGTGCCGCATCAATGCCTTGAACCCGTCTTTAAAGACCGCTGATTCAATGATCTCGTCGGTCAGCATTGGCAAGGACGCTTCGATGAGCCTTTCCAGCTCAAAAGTCATCCCGACACCCTTCTCCTGGATCAAAGCAAACACCCGGATCATCCGCATTGGATCCTGAACAAAGATCCCTTCATGGTCCGCGCGAATCTCGTCGTCCTGAATGACAAATCCATCCACCCGCTCGGATTTGGTCCGGCCCATTCTCGCCATCAACCCCCGGCGTTTCGTCTCGCGTGTGGATCCGGTGATCTTGCGGAAACGGGTCTCAAGGGTCTCGGCTATACGGAAGATGCGCCGGGCATGGAAATAATAGTCCTTCATGAGGGACTCGACCGCTTGAATGGCCGAACCTTCGTAACCGAGGTTTTGAGCCACAACCGGCTGGAGCGAGAGAATCAGCTCGTCCGATGCGCGTTGCTGGGTAAGGTGCAGCTCGTTCCGCAGACGCAGCAGGAAATCATAGGCCAGATCAAATTCGTTGATCTCCTTTTCATAAAGGATCTCATTCTGATAGAGCGTCGACAAGGATGGCGTCCCATATAGCATGAGGTTCGCCCAGAAAATGCCTTGATAGTCGCGCAAACCGCCGACTCCGTTTTTAATATTC
>JAQVLM010000546.1 GCA_028704125.1 Opitutales bacterium | reverse complement strand
ATTCCTCCAAATGGTGGAGACCGTCCGCAAAAACCTGTCCATGGCCACCAAATCCAAACTGGTGGTGGATGACGACCCAACCTTCACCCTCTTTGATCTTGGCGCATTTGGAGTCAGCTCATTCATCCCATTGATCCTGCCCCCTCAGTCTTGTTGCCTCGCCGTCGGGTGCCTCCAAAAAAAGGTGGCCGTCGTCAACGATGCGCTCGCGATCCGCAACATGATTCAGGTGACCTTGGCATGCGATCCACGGGGGATTGATGGGGTGACGGCCGCCCGGTTCCTGAACAAGCTCAAACACGAGATTGAGTCGGTTCGACCGGACACCGATCCCGACTGGCTCGGATGCGATCCGGGAGCGCCTGTGTGAAACTCGCGAAGCGTATCATACCTGTCACCCTCTGGATACCAGCGTCTGTAAGCCCAAAACGGACATCCAGGGTTCCCCTATCCTGAAGTGAAAAACCGGACCCATACGGGATGAGCCCGATATCAACGTGCCCTGAACTGATCCGTAATCAGAAACTCAGCGCCTTCCGGCGAACACAGGCGGTACTCCGCGCCGTAGGGCATCAGCAGATTGGTCCCTTTTATGGCAGACTTTCCGCTGACCATATCCTCGACAATTCCATCGATCACATGGAGCAACCTTGTGTCGGTGTTGGCGCCGAAATGCAATACGTCCTCCGGACCTTCAAACACGTATTTCTGAATGCGGAACTCACGGCACTCCGCGAGCAAATAGCTGCCCGGTGCCTTCCGGAGAACATCCGGTTCGAAATCCTTGAAATCGATACTTTTCATGGACTCCGCCACATGCATCTCACGCGGCTTCCCGTCCAAACCCAACCGGCCCCAGTCGTACACCCGATAGGTGGTATCCGAATTCTGCTGAATCTCGAGAATCATGTTTCCCGCGTCAATAGCGTGAATCCGCCCACTCCTAACCAAAAGGCTATCCCCTGCGGAAACCGGAATCCGGTGAACACACGACTCCAACGTCAAATCCTTGAGCGCCTGCTCGAAACGCTCGCGTGTCGTACCTCTAACCAACCCTGCCAAAAGTCCAGCCCCCGGCACCGAACGGGCAATGTACCAGTTTTCGGTCTTCGGTTCGCCATTGAGCTCGGGAGCAATTTCAGCCGGCGGATGAACCTGCAGGCTCAAACGCTCCTGACAATCCAACCACTTCACCAAAATAGGGAAACGGTCCTCGGCTCGCCAATCCGGCCCCATCACGTACAGCGTCTTTTCTTCGATCAGTTCCCGCAAGGTCTGTTCCGCGTAATCGGCGGAATCCAAAACTGACTGGGCCTCGGGACGATCCACGATCTCCCAACTCTCACCAATCACCTTGCCTCCGGGCAAGGAACGGTCAAGAAACGTCTCCAGATTGCGTCCGCCCCAGACGCGCTCCTTGTATTGGGGAATGAATCGAATCCAGCTCATCTTGCCGAGCATTCAAATCGGATTTCGCTCAAGAGTTCAACACCGAAAAACCTACTGCCCTTCACTTCAAAAAACAGGTCGGATCCAATCATAATGAATGGAATCGGACTCAAACCAACCCATCATCCGTGCATTCCGTTATGGATGATTTCAGCGTAGGCGTCCACCGCACGGTCAATCCCAAAAGCTTCGCGCTGCGCCATCGCCCTTGCTCGGAAAACGGGGTATTCCGCCAGGCACAAACGGATACACGCGAGCAGCTTCTGCGGATCAAGATCGGATTCCACGTGAATCACGCGGTCCGGCATGGAGGCGAGCAATTCACGATTGAAACCGCATAATTCCTGCATGGCACCACTGTCGAAGCCCACCACCGGAAGCGCAGACGCAGCCGCTTCAATAACCGAGTTTGGACAGTTTGGATTGAGAAATGCATACACAAACAGATCACTTTCTTTGAGCGCGTCCGCGATTTCCGCTCTCGAAGCATCCGCCACATGCTCCAAATAGGGACGGCTCATCCATGCAGCGCACCCCGAAAAGGAAACAGGGCCAATCATCTTCCAGCGAAAATCCTGACGGTCCAGCCACAACTGATCCAGTACTTGCACGATGGGCAACACCATCGAAGCATCGCGGAAATTCCCCGTGGTGACCAGCTTCCACCCTCCGGTGTTCCCGGATGGGTATTGCCGATCGCCTGGACTGAAGCGGGCGGTGTCGGTTCCATTGAGAATCACGGTCTGCCCGACAGATCCCGGTTCTCCCATGAACCATGAACACTGGGATTGACTGTATCGGCTCTGAAACACCACCACATCCGCAAGCTCCTTGTATAACACGGCGGCATCATGGTTGCGGTGAGCGTCATAGACACCGTTCGACGCATCATAGAAAAGACCGTCCAGACGTTGCACGCTCAAGGTGCCTCTGGACTTCCATTCGCTTATCATTGCGGGAGGTGCGCTGATGGGAATAATCGCCGCGTCAGCCTTCACCATGCGGTTCGACGTCACCCGCATTCCGCGCTTGCGCAACCCTTCAA
>JAQVLM010000074.1 GCA_028704125.1 Opitutales bacterium | reverse complement strand
TGGTTTTCAATCGTTTCCATCCCGCCGATGCCGGATCCAACGATCACACCCACTCGGTCGCGGTCGATCTTGTCTAAATCGAGCCCACTATCGGCTACCGCTTTCTTGGCGGCGGCCAACCCCAACTGGGCATAGCGGTCGTTGCGTTTCGCTTCCTTCGGGTCCATGTGGACCCCGGGATCGAAATCATGAATCTCAGCGGCTACCTGACAGGTAAACCCCTCCAGATCGAAGTGGGTCACCCGGCAAATGCCACTCTTTCCCGCCAACAGGTTGGCCCAAAAAGTGTCCAGATCCTGCCCCAGGGAAGAAATCACTCCCATCCCGGTAACAAAGATCCGCTCATACTGATTTGACGTTGTCATACGAAAAAAGCAGTTGCGGGAACCCTATCGAAGGGATCCCGCATTTGATCGGAAAAACTTGTTTGGGCGACTGAATCCGACGATCAGCCGTTGGCTTTGCCAGTGATGTATTCGAGAACAGCACCGACCGTCAGAAGCTTTTCAGCATCGGACTCAGGAATCTCGTCCCCGATCTCTTCCTTGAACTCTTCTTCAAAAGCCATGATCAACTCGACGGTGTCGAGGGAATCTGCGCCGAGGTCGTCGATGAAAGATGCGGAAGGAACAACCTGCTCTTCGTTTACATTCAGCTGGCTGACAATAATTTCCTTAACTCTCTGCTCAATGGATTTCTCGCTCATAATAGTGACTCACAATCAGATAAAAATGTTCCTAAAGATCACATAACCATACCGCCGTCAACGGTAAAAACCTGACCGGTGATATAATCAGAATCCGATGAAGCCAAGAACTTTACAATTCCGGCGATATCGTCAACTTTTCCGAAACGTTTCATCGGAATCACCTTTAGCATGGCCTCTTTGACCTTATCATCGAGGGCTGCGGTCATATCGGTTTCAATGAATCCCGGAGCCACGGCGTTGACCGTGATCGAGCGGGACGCAAACTCTTTGGCAACGCTTTTGGTCAGCCCCAAAACACCGGCTTTCGCAGCCGCGTAATTGGCCTGACCGTAGTTCCCCATGAGGCCGACGACCGATGCAATATTGATCACCCGGCCCCAACGCTTGGAAGCCATTGGGCGGATCAGTTCCCGGGTCCAGTAAAAACAGCTGCTCAGATTGGTCTGAATCACCGCATTCCAGTCTTCATCGGACATGCGCATGACCAAACCATCGCGGGTAATCCCGGCATTATTCACCAGAATATCGACCTGCCCAAAATCACTCAGAATCCCGGCACATGCGGCCTTCACCTCTTGGCTTGAAGCCACATCAACAGCGTAGCCCCTGGCTTCGCCGCCGGATTCAAGGATCGCATCGACCACCGGCTGGAAACTCGATTGACTGCGGCTGACGCACAGAACACGGTGACCGGCGGCCGACAAGGTCAACGCAATGGCTTTGCCTATCCCGCGGCTAGCGCCCGTGACCAAAGCGGTTTTTTTGGTTGGATCGTTACTCATAATGGTGTGATTAAAGAGCGAGCGTTAACGGGTTCACTCCGGCAAGTCAAACCCGTATCCGCCTGCGATCCGATCCCCGCGCCTTCCAGCCCCGGATAAGCATGCAGCACACGGAGTCACCCGCACAAACATCGGACCAATCACCCGCATTCTTCAAAAATTGAACCTGCGCCATTAAGTCCCGGCGAGATCGTCCGATACTTTAAAGGCCCAGGGCATCAAATCCAAAACCGGAGTTAAACAATGAAGCATCCAAACCTACCACACGTCCTTCTCTTGTCTATTCTCACCTCTCTCACGATGACCGGATGCGGAACGATCAAACCAATCTCCATCTTGAGCAAACCGGGAGATGCCAGCATCCGTGTCAACAACGCCCAGATTGGAACAACCCCAACATCTTATCCTTTCGATTTCTCAAAACAACCCGTCTACGTGGTGTCAGCCTCCAAACCCGGCTATGTCGATCGAGAAATGGCCCTTAACCGCGAACACCCCATGGTCAAATCCGGGAACGTCATCATCCAGCTTGAGGAAGATGAAATTTACCAGATGACAGTGGAAAGCGAAGCGGCCAACCGATGGTTGCGGGTTCAGATCAACCCCGAAATGAACAAAGATCAATCATGGCAACGGATCGTGGATTCCGTAACAACGGTTTACGATTCGATTGAACAATTGGATCCCACCGCCGGTTACATCCGGACATCCCCGAAAGTCCGCATGTTCAACCATCCAACCAAGCGCAATGTGATCGTTCGAACCTACCTTGTTGGAGCCATTGCCTCAGCCGAGCCTTTGACCTATCGTTTCCAAGTCCGATCACAGACCCGACCGGCAGATGCCCCGGATCATATGCTTGTCGACTACGGCAGGATTTTCCGCGAGGATGCACAATTGATTCAGGAGCTCCAACTCCGACTCGGATTACAGTAAGCAGAACGCCACTGTATCCTGCCTCGGGGAGCTGAAACAGCTCCTACCGTTCTTTGATCGAGCAGACTTGACAGTTGCACACGGAGCAGGAAGGTGTAGATTTGAGAACAGCTACCCGGAGGCGGACAGACCACTGATTCGTTCCAGGTCACAATAGCCTTAGCCTGATCGGGCAGTTCCATCAGGTTAAGCGGGCTAAAGGCGATTCGAACGAGAACATAATGGAAATCCGACTTCAGAAAATCCTTTCGCAAAAAGGACTATGCTCCCGAAGGGAAGCCGAAAGGCTGATCATCGACGGCCGCGTAAAAGTGGACGGCCAACTTGCGCATCTTGGACAGAAGGTGGATCCGGCGCTCCACGACATTGTCGTGAATGGACGCAGCATCCGCACCCTGAACCAACCCAGGACCATTATCGCGATCAACAAACCGGTGGGCTTCACATGCTCAAATGAGGATGTGCATGCCGAAAAGCTCATCTTTGAATTGCTCCCGCGCGAATACCGCGGACTGAAGCTGTTTGTCGCGGGGAGACTCGACCGCGACTCATCCGGATTGGTCATCGTGACCAACGACGGAGACCTTGCGCATCGACTGACCCACCCCTCCAACCAAATCCAGAAGCGCTACCATGTGAAGTTTGCGCCTGCACTCAGCGGCAGTGAGTTCCCGTGGTTTCTTGAAGGCCAAAAGGATGAAGGCGAGCTCCTGAGGTTCGAACGCATCATCCCACCGCCGAAAAAAACCGGACCCTTTTTCGAGCTGGATGTCATCCTGAATCATGGAAAAAAACGTGAAATCCGCCGGCTATTCGCGCTTTCCGGGAGGGAGGTTGGCACCCTGCAACGGATCTCAATCGGGGGGTTCCGTGTTTCCGGAATTCCAACTGGTGCTTACAAAAAGCTATCCGGCAAGGATGTTCAATCGCTGCTTGCAGAATCCGACTCAATCCGCTAAAGCTTGATGCGATTGTTTCTGCACCGGGTATGTTTTTCGACAGTTCTGCCATGGCAAATACCGCATTTCCTTTACATGTTGGACGGATTCCGGCCCTGCTGGTTTCGCTCCTGATTCCTTTCTTTTCACAGGCCGCAGCAGTCAAGGTGCCCGCGTATGTGTTTCCGGACGAGAAATCTCCGGTCATTGCATATATTGAAGTGGACCCGGAGCTGGATCACGCACGCATCCTCGACCCGAAATATGAGGGTGAATGGTATTGGACCACATGGGAGAGCTCATTCTACGGCTATGTCGGCAACAGCCGGGTCAAACGAAATGGCTCGGTGGAGGTTGGAAGCGTCATCCGGATGAATCCCACAAGAGACAGTTGGATACTGACCCGGGTTGAAAAGGGAGATAAAATCCGCGTCACGTCCCGCCTCTCGGTGAGCCGGGTTCAAATCGAGAAAGAAATCCCTGTTTACTACAAACTCCCAATCATAGAAGAATCGGTAGGGCTTGCGGCTGTGCCGATCTCTCCTGTGAAACCCGTTGAAATCGATGCCGTCAAAGAGGTTCAAGAACCTACTCCAGAAGCCGCAATCCCAACAACTGATCCGCTCAGTGAAGTGACTCCTGACGCCAGCACAAGCGACTCCACTCCAGAAATGCAGGAGGATTCAACTCCCACAGAGGAGATTGAAGCAGCGGCTGCCGGGCAACCGGAAACACAGGCAGAGATCACTTCCCCAGCCATTCCGGGAGAAGCTCCCGTATCGGTTCCCACGATTGTAACGGAACCCGGGACAACGGCCGAGGCAGATGACACCGCGATCCCGCAAGCAGAGCCATACCAAGGGGAAACCCTCCCCCCGGTGGAACCTCCAGCTGAGATCACTTCTGAAAGGGCTTTGGAATCTGGTCCTGTAACAGATGAACCGACCCCGGAAAGCCCATCAACCGATGCCCCAACCGGTTCATCGCTACCGGAACCATCAACCGCTGAACCCATTCCGCCAATTTCTGCCACAGCCACTTCGGAATCCACTGAATCGCCTGAAACAGCCAGCACAATTCCGGCAACCGATCCGGTGCTGGAGGAAGCTCCACGTATATCAGCGCAGGAACTTGCCAACATGGCGCCGCCAGCCGTTGATCTCATGCGGGATTTTCAAGGGTTCCTCAAACAGGTTCCCTCCGGCGATCCACAGGCATCCCATTTCCGGTATCAACTGGAAACCCGATCGGGAAGGCGGATTGTATACCTTGATATCAAGAATCTTTTGCACACCGGATTTGACGATATGATCGATCAATGGATCAGCATCAAGGGACTGCTGTCCGAGCTTCCTCCCGACAACGTGCTTTATCTGGATGCCCGTAACATTCGTAAGGACTCCTGAGCTCCCGGGAACCTGATTATTGGTCAACAAACTGACACATTTATCATTGCACATGGAACCTGCCAACGCGCCCAAGATTATTGATGGCAACCGGATCGCTGAGGCGATCCTCAATGAAGTCCGGGAGGAGGTAGCGACCATCGAAGGACGCAAACCCGGAGTGGTTTTCATTCGGGTGGGAGAAGACCCGGCCTCGAGGTCTTATGTCCTCAAAAAGAAGAAGGTCTCCCAATCCGTCGGGATTGAGAGCGAAGTCTTTGTTTATCCCGAAGCCATCACCCGGGAAGAACTGTTAGCCAACGTGGATGCTTTCAACCGGAATCCATCGGTGGATGGCATTCTGGTGCAATCTCCGATGCCCGGACATCTGGACGAATCCGAAATCTTCAACGCCATTGATCCACTCAAGGACGTCGATGGTTTTCACCGCATCAATAGCGGAAAACTGTTTCAGGAAGACGCGGATGGCTTTGTGCCCTGCACCCCACTCGGAGTCGTGGAAATGCTCAAACGCTCGGGAATCGCCACTTCGGGAAAACATGTTGTGGTGATTGGCCGCAGCCTCATTGTGGGCAAACCTCTTGCGATGCTGCTGTCGCGGAAACACGAATGGGGGAACGCAACCGTTACAATCTGCCACTCGCGATCATCGGATCTGGCATCCATTACCCGCACGGCGGATATCCTTATTGCGGCCATTGGCCGACCGGAATTCGTCAAAGCATCCATGGTGAAACCTGGAGCAACCGTCATTGACGTTGGAATCAACCGCGTTACTGATACGGAGTCACCCAAAGGATACAGGCTTAGCGGAGACGTCGCCTTCGACGAAGTGGCGCCCTTGTGCAGCCACATCACTCCGGTTCCGGGAGGAGTGGGCCCCATGACGGTCGCGATGCTCATGAGCAACACCCTGAAGGCCTACCGTTTGCGCTCCGCTTCCAACATCTGATGCAGCCGGTGGCATCCACAAACGGGGGAAGCCCGACTCCGGTCGGTTTCACACTGAGGCTGGTTGCCTTTCTGTTCGATTATGTACTGATCACCGTCTTTCTCTTCACGATCCTCACCACCTGGATCCTGCCGGACTTCTACCCCGGGTTCATCATGGATCTGGAGACCCTCGCTAACGAACAGGCCCGACTGTCCCAAGCCAAAGCGTCCACAAAGGAAATCCTCATCCTGCACGGAAACTTTATGCAGCGGCACAGTTCCGCATTGGACACCATCAACACATTCTACCTTTTCACGTTTTGGATTTATTTCTCCTTCAGCGAGTATTTTTTGACGGGAACCACACTTGGGAAAAAAATGTTTAAGCTGAGAGTGGTCGATGCCGATACTCTATCTGAACCGTCTCCACGAGCCACTTTCATACGCAACTGTCTCAAGTCCATGGCTGCCTGTATCCTGTTTCCCTTGCTTGCTGTCAGTTTTCTGCTTTGCATTTTCAACCGTCGCAGACAAACTGGGCACGATTGGGTAGCCCGAACGATTGTCATCCGGGATAATCCCGCTTCTCACACATCCCCCTAAAGCCCTTCTCCGATGAAAAACCCTCGAATCCTCATCGTCGACGACCAACCGATCAATATCAAGATTGTTCAGAGGCGCATCGAGCGAGCTGGCATGGACGTTCTTGCCGCATACAATGGTGAGGATTGCCTGCGCATCGTGGAGGAACAGCGGCCGGATATCATCCTGCTCGACGTCATCATGCCGGGCATGGACGGATTTGAGACTTGCCAACGCCTCAAATCAAACCCGGAAACAGCGGATATTCCGATCATATTTATCACGGCCAAATCCTCCAAGGAAGATGTGCTCGCCGGACTGGACACCGGAGCGGTTGACTACATCACAAAGCCACTCGAACTAGATGAAACGCTGGCCCGCATCCGCACCCAACTCAGGGTTCAGGAAATGCACCGCGAGAACCTCGACCTGATCCAAAGGTTGAGTGAGATGCGCAAGACTTCGACTATTGGTGCGATTACTGAAGGGATTGCCCATAATCTCAACAACCTACTCGGAGTCGTAGTGGGGTATATCGACCTCATGAAAATCGGGAAAGGCAAGCCGGAGCTCGTCGAGCGCAGTATTGCCTCCATGGAAAGCGCCATCAACCGGATGGTGACCATCGTCGGCCAACTCAGTTCCATGGCAGCCAACGAAACCATGCAATTGGCCCCGGTCTCGATCGGCATGCTCTTCGAAAACTGCGTCAAGCGCTTTCAGTCCGACTATTCGGTCGACAGTGAAGTCAAAATTACCAATCCCTTCCCGGAAGACTTCATCGTCGAAACAAACTGCGAGATATTTGAAGGCGCCGTCAGTAAGTTGCTGATCAATGCCCTCGAGTCCTATCCTGCAAATCAGGTCGAAAGGCCCATTGAACTGAAGGCCAGTCTCAACGACGAGCAGACCAAGCTCTTCGTGGAGGTGATCGATCAAGGAACGGGGATTGCAAAAGAGGTCGAAGACAATTTCTTTGAACCTTTCATCACAACCAAGACCTCGGTGGGTAGAGGAATGGGGCTTACCGTCGCACGGCATTCCCTGCGCAACATCAATTGTGATTTGTCCGTCGAGCCGAATCCCGATCGAGGCGTGTGTGCGAGGATATCGATGGCGCTGCCGTCCAACGAGGAAGAGTAATGGCCCACAAAGTTGGGGTCACAACTATTTCCGGATTCCACTATTTCGCATCGGATTCGTCAGAAATCCGGAGACAAGCAACGCAAAGACTGCATCCTTTTGAATGTTGCAGCCTTCATCCGATGTTAAGAAACCCGACTGCATCAAATCGCGGAAATAGAGACATCATGTTCTCAGTGCGGGCTTCTTCTTGACCAGAACCATACAACTACAAAAACCAAAACCGCGGCAAGATGGATCAGCAGTCGAGGGGTTAGGAATGGCTTGTATTCAGATGGCGACGTCGGGGTAGAAGGGACTTCGGTCACCACCGGAACAGACTGAGCCGGGATACCAGAGGCATCAGCTGTGGCCAAAGGAACGGCAACCATCTTCTTGATCAGGCCCAAATAGGTCTTTGCATTGCCTTCCACGAATCCACTCCGGGCAATCTCCACGTCGTCCTTTCCAACTATAAGGATGGTCGGAAACGCCTTCACTCCGTAACGGGATACAAGCATGTCATATTGCTTCAGGCTCCATCGATTCATCGAATTTGATGATACTTTCAGCAACACATAATCCAAATCTGCACCTTGAATAAACAACGGGTCCGACAAAGCTTTTTCCATGCGTTGAGATGTCGGGCTGGCGTCACAGAACAATAACAACATCGGCAGATCCCTCTCACGAGACAGTTTCAATGCGGAAACGTAATGCAATTTCCAACTCCGGGTCTCATCCTTGCGCAGCGACAAAGCCTCGTCGTCTAAACTCAATCCATCGGGAGCAGCCAATGGAATTTCCACACTTCCATCTGCAGCCAGCAACCGTCCCGCTGCATCCTGAATCACGCTTTTTTTGTTCTTATCGTAGACTCCCGTTACTCCCACAACAACTCCGTCCCGAATACGAACAGACCCATTCGAATACGTCAGAATCGTGATTCCTTCCGAAAGCATCTTTCCCGTCGGAGGTCCAAGTTCAGCCAAAACCGATGATTCTCCATCCCCAATTTCAACCGAATGCAATGGACTGAACAAAAAAACGATTAACGGCAGAAGAAGATAAACCAGCATCCGGAACCCATCTTTGGCGTAATACCAAAAATGCCGGAATGCTGAGGGTTGAGACGGATTTCGGACGCTCATGGCATGGCAGCGGGTGAGTTATCGTGACTACTGTTCCAAACAATAAAACCAACCGCAAGCGCATTTCGAAGGCGAGCGCTTAATCATCCGACCTCAAAGTGCTCCCCTGCCTTCAAGTCGCGGATGAAGGCAACCACGAGACGAACGGTGGATTCAACATCCGCCATGTCAACGAGTTCAACCGGAGAATGCATGTATCGCAAGGGAATCGATATCAACGCAGACGGAATCCCGCTCTTCGAAACAAAAACGTTATCCGTGTCTGTGCCCGTGAAGCGGCTGCTCGCTTCATGTTGAATTTGAATGCCCTCACGGGCAGCCACTTCCATCAGGCGCTTCACCAGCGCGGGATGGTTTGCGGTGCCATGGGTCAGGGACGGACCTCCACCCAGCTTGACCATGCCCACCTTTTTCGGATCCAAACCCGGAGTGTCCGTCGCGTGCGTCACATCAAAAACAAGCGCCACATCCGGAGACAAGCGGTAGCTGATCATGGTCGCGCCATTACCACCCACCTCCTCCTGAACCGCATTCACAGCCAAAACCGTAGCAGGAGAACGATCTGTAACCTTTCTCAGTTCTTCAAAAACACGGGCCAGAATATAACCCGAAATCCGGTTGTCGATTGCCCTGGCTGAAAGGCGGCCGTTCTGAAGCAGAACAGGCTCCTGCGAGTAAACCGCGAAATGCCCGACGCGCAAACCCAAAGCTTCCACCTCTTCCCGCTTCGAAGCACCCAAATCCACATGGATTTCGTGCCATTTCGGAGCTTTTTCATCCCCCGAAGTATCCTTCCTGAGATGAATGGCCGTATTGGCGATCACGCCGCACACCTCTCCCCGGTCTCCCAACAATCGAATGCGTTTCCCCCGGGTAATCGCGACATCCGATCCACCAACAGGCGTCAGATACAAAAAGCCATCATCACTCACGTATCGGACCATGAATCCGATCTCATCCGCATGCGCCTCCAGCATCAGTCTGGGCCCATCATTGGACGATCCATCCATTGTCGCCCACGTATTGCCATACGCGTCCTTTTCAACCTGATCCGAATGGGCCCCGATGCGCCGGGCCCACACAACCTGCCCGGGCTGTTCACCTCCCGTTGGACTTGGAGTATTCAGTAGTTCAGAGAGGAAATCCTGATCATGCATTGTTTCGTTCTATCAGATTTCATCCAAAAATCCACAGATTCTTTTGGCAGATGCCCTCCTTAAAACGCAAATCATAGACTCCCATAGAGTAGGCTTTGATGCGATTTGTATTTGAATGAAGCACGATTGCCCTATAGCACATCCTCAAAACCGTATTTATCACCATGGCTCAGAAAAAGAAAATTGGAATCCTCACTGCAGGTGGTTTGGCACCTTGCCTATCTTCCGCTGTGGGCGGCCTGATCGAGCGCTACACCGAGATTGATCCCGATATCGAGATCCTTTGCTACGTGGGCGGATACAAAGGGCTCCTGCTCGGTGACAGCATCAAGGTCACACCCGAAATTCGCGCAAATGCCGGCATTCTTCACCGTTTCGGAGGAAGCCCGATCGGCAAT
>JAQVLM010000073.1 GCA_028704125.1 Opitutales bacterium | reverse complement strand
GGCGAAGCCTGGAACGCCTCCGGCAAGGGAGCCGAGGAACTCAGTCAACTGGCCAAGGACAAGGGAATCTACGTGTTCTCCGGGCACCTGCGCGACTACTCCGATGAGCGCAAAGAACCCTTCTTTGATTTGACCGAACAGCAATTCCGCAAGCTGTCGGAAAACCGGGATTATGCCTCGACCGGACGCGAAGCCTACTACTCCCTGCCAACCGACGATCCAGCCGCATTTGATGCGATGTCCGACACCCTCCTCAACGCCATGCGGGATCTGCTATCCGCCGCGCGCAAAGAGGGATCCGTCGAGGAAGTGGTTGCCGCAGCGGCGCCCGATGATTTCGATACCTCCGACTCTGCCGCTGCCGAAGTCACGGTGGAACAGGTCGAAACCGAAGTGGCTGGACTTGCAAATCAGATGATCAAAGCCGCCTTGGTGGATTGGATCGGGAAAAAGGACGCCGTTCAGGCTCCGCGCGACATCACCGCATGGGTGGTAGACAAAGATTTGCAGGATCCCATGGTTCCTTCCCTCGAAGTACGGGTCTTGATCAACAAGAATGAACTCGATTCCCTGCGCACGGTCCTGCAGGAACTGATGCTCGCCGGCCGCCAGGGCCAGATGAGCGGCACGGGATTCTTTGACGCCCTTCAGGCCACATCCGCCACGCTGTCGGTTACGCCTGAGCAGATCGCAAATGCGCGCACACTCTCCGATACCGGACTGATCCCCGAGTTTCTGCAGGATCTCCCGTACAAGAGCCGGATCATGGGAATGTCCTCCGAAGACTGGAACAATTGGTCCCAGGATCAACAGGATGAATTCCTGAACGATCTCGACGCGAAGATCTCCTACTACGCCGCGGTTCACGATGACCCGGGTGTTTGGGTCCGCCTCAACATGGGAGACGACCCGGATGCGTATGTGCATCCCATGAGCCTCGAAATGCTTCCTTGATAGGTTGTCTTTGTCGCACACCTTGCCGCATAGGTTGCACACCGGCGGCAAGGTTTCCGCGACCCGCCTTCCGATTATGAGTGCCTGCCCTACAGGAGCTTCGGAAACACCATGCCAGATTCCACACAAACTGCGCCCGCCGCTGACGAAGTGATCGACCTGACCGGAGTCTCCAAACGCCGGGAAAAAGGGGATCAGATCTTCGAACTCCGCATTCCCCGGTTCAGGATCCAACGGGGCGAGTTCATTGCCATCGTTGGCGAAAGCGGATGCGGCAAAAGCACGCTGCTCGACATGCTCGGACTGCTACTCACGCCAACCTCCTGCGATCGATTCCGCTATGCGGTGAGGCATCCTCAGCCCGCGGTTGACATCGACCGGATGGATGCAAGGCAACTCGCGGCGATCCGTCGCCGGGACATGGGATACGTGCTTCAATCCGGCGGGTTGCTCCCTTTCCTCAAGGTGCGCGACAACATCCGGCTCCCCCGCAGAATCAACGGGCTGGCACCGGACAGTCCATCCGTCAACCGGATCTGCGATCGGCTCGGAATCACCGGCCAATTGCCAAAACTGCCGGCATTCCTCTCTGGCGGGCAACGCCAACGCGTCGCCATTGCACGGGCACTCGCACATGAGCCTCCCCTTGTCCTGGCCGATGAACCCACCGCTGCAGTTGACAAGCTGACCGCCCGCGAGATACGCGACACTTTCAAAGAGCTCACCTCACAAATGGGCGTAACCGTCATCGTGGTAACCCATGATCTCGATCTCATGCTCCCGGTGTCGGATCGCGCCTTCACATTTGCGTTGGAGAAGCCAACCGGGTCCCACACCCTTTCAACATGCATTGAGCAGGCGATCCGATGAACACAGACCCATCCAGTCCATGTGAAAGCCCGAAGCCATCGTCACCGGCACTGATGCTGAGGCTCGCGCTGGCCGATCTGTGGCACGAATGGATCCTGACGGCTTGCCTGATGCTCGCCATATGCGCCGTAATCGCGCCGCTTCTCCTGCTATTCGGATTGAAGTATGGCACCATCGAGACCCTGCGCCACCGCCTGATTCAGGACCCGAAAAACCGGGAAGTCCGGCCACTCAGCAGTGTATCGCACCCGAAAGAATGGTTTGAATCCATGCAATCGGACCCCAAGGTGGCGTTTGTCACCCCCATGACCCGGCAAATCGCAGCCTCCGTGACGATGTGGGTCAAGGATTCCGGGCCGGATTCGAAACAGGACCTTGACCTTATCCCAACCGGAGAGGGCGATCCGCTTGTTCTGGAGAACGGGGCACCCGTTCCATCCTTTGGAGAATGCGTGCTCACCGAATTTGCGGCCGAGGCAATCGGGGCGGCCGCCGGCGACACCCTCATCATGGAAGCATCCCGCATGAGAGGCAGCCGCAGGGAAACGGGGACAACCGAGCTCAAGGTTACGGGGATTGTCAGCCGCCGCGCGAGCGCCATCAAAGCGGTATTTGTTCCGCTTCCGCTGCTCGAGGACGTGGAATCCTTCAAGGATGGATTGGGGATCCCGGCACTGAATTGGCCCGGGGATAAACCGCTGGCCTATCCGCTTTTCGATGGCGTGGTCGTGAGCACCGCGACCCCGCTTCCCACGCTCCTGCAAAGCCGGCTTCGGGCGAATACCGGATTCACCCGGATTGCTTCACCCGCAGCCCCCGCGTTGGCCAACGCCCTTGGCTACACGATTCCGGAAACCCAATCCAACCTATTGCTTTCCACCGAGCTGCGCCCTTTGGCAGACTCCAGCATCACCGCCGTCGAGACCCAGATCAGGGGATACGGGGCAACGATCCTTCCATGGGTACGCGACCTGCAAGGCACTATCCAATTACAAGGCAATGAGGATTCGAAGCCTGTCCGGATTGTCTCCCTCCCGGGCGACGGGAAACGCATTGGCATCCTTCCTGAACCACCATGGAGCGAAGCAGTCGATGAACCGGAGACCTCCATTTCCGCGTTGATTCATCCGGATCAAACGCAGAACGCCGGAACAGCGCAGCTCACCCTGAGCCAGACCGACCAACCGCTCATCGTTCCCATACGGCTCATCCCGAGCGTCGGAGTGCCAGCGGACACCATCATGGTGCCCTCAAGAACTGCGGGAATCCTCCGGCTCGCGACCACGCGACCGCTCGCTTACGATACCTCAAATGGACACTTTCTTCTTTCCAGACGAGGCTATGCAGGATTCCGGCTCTACGCCCGCGCGCTGGAGGATGTCGATGAACTGCGCCGCTCATTTGAGAGCAAGGGCATACCCGTACACACCGAAGCCCAACGGATCCAGACGGTGATCGAAATGGACCGGTACCTCACCCTCATCTTCTGGTTGATTGCAACCGTCGGAATCGGCGGTAGCATGGCATCGCTGGTTGCCAGCCTCTATGCATCGGTTGAGCGCAAAAAACGGGAACTCAGCGTCCTCCGGCTCCTCGGGCTCTCCGGCCCCAAGCTATTCCGCTTCCCCCTGATCCAGGGCGCCGTCATCGCCGGGGGAGCCTACTTGCTTGCATGGGGATTCTTCGCCGCAATGGCTGCCGTCATCAACCACCTTTTCCGGAATCACCTTCAGACCGGAGAAAGCTTTTGCTACCTACCGGTTTCCACAGCGCTGCTGGCTGGAGCGATCATCCTCGGCCTGGCCTGCCTGGCCGCCACCGCCGCACTGGTCCGACTCGCCCGGATTGATCCCGCTGAAGCCTTGCGCGACGAATAAGCCCACACCTGCCCATGCGAATCATGCGAATCCACACCGACCCAAGCACACGACCACCAACGGCGTTCCCGGCTGTAATCGCCGTGCTGCTTCCGTTCATCCTGTGGATGACTGCTTTCGCCGTTCAACCAGCCCACGCCCAGACCCCGGAGGATGATCTTGTCCTGCCCATGCCCGGTGGTCAAACCATGGAATTCCGACCGGTTGCACTGGGAACCGGTCCCCAGCCTTTCGCAAACCGCAGGCTGCTCGTCGGGGACCGCGCTGCGGGCGGATTCAAGGAATACCCGACAGTCCTCTACATTGGAGGAGCCTTTCTTTCCCCAGCCGAGAACCCGGTGGATTGGGTGTTCTACATGGGAAAGAAGGAAGTCACCCGCCAGCAATGGAGTGCGATCATGCACCCTGAAACACCGTCGACCGACCTCGAACCGGTCAATTCCATATCGTGGTTTGACGTTCAGGATTTCATCCATCGCTATAACCAATGGCTCTATCAGGAGGCTTTGGACCAGCTTCCCCGGCTGGACCAGTATCCCGGATTCCTCCGGCTTCCCACCGAAGCGGAATGGGAGTTTGCAGCACGCGGTGGCTCAGTCGTCACGGAAGCCGAATTCGACCGCCGCCATCCCTACGGCCGCAATTTGCTCAAACACGAGTGGTTCTCGGGACCGCGTTCTTCCCATGACAAGTTGAAAAAGGCCGGCATCCTCAAACCCAACCCGCTCGGACTCCATGATATGCTGGGAAACGTGTGCGAGATGACCCTCTCCGCTTATCAGGTCGAATACATCCAGGGAAGAACCGGAGGTTTCGTGGTGCGGGGCGGACATTTTAGAACACCCGAAAACCAGATCCGCTCATCCCTCCGGACCGAACAACCCTACTACAAGCCTGACGGAACCCCGAGCGCACAGGCGGAAATGGGATTCCGCCTCGTTATCGCAAGTCCGGTATTTGCCGGACGGGAAACCACCAATGCGCTGACAGAGCAATGGGAGGATTACCGGAAAGACCGCCCCACCCCGGGGTCCGCACAGCAATCCACCGATCCCACCAGCGTGCGAACGGGGTCCTCGCTCAAGGATGCAGAGGACAGCCTGTCCCGGATCGAAACCGGCATCGCGCAGGCGAAAGAGGTTCCCGAGGATGTCCTCACTTCACTGGGACTCCTCAAGGCATCTTTTGGCGACGTTCAGGCGCTCATGCTCAAAGCCGAAAAGGACTCTGCGGCTGCATGGGCCCGGATGGCATCCTTTACGGCATGGTTCCTCAGGAACGAGCTCCTCAAGCTGCCGGCAAGTGAACGGGTGCTTGAGATCAGCCGGCAAACCGGAAAATCAGCCGACATCGCCATTTACGAAAAACGCCACGCGAATCTCCAGGCCAACATCCGGGATGCCACAGCCCAATATGGCGTGATCCTCAATGAGCTCATCCGCCTCCAGCCTGAAACCGTGGCTGCCGGATTCCAACAATACGAGCAATACCTCATTGGATTGGGACTGGTGGAACAAATCAAGATGAACCAGACCGCAATCCGTCAATATGAAGAATTCCGCGAATCCAAACGTCTGAATATGGATGAGTGGGTTGAAGCCTTGAAGACTCTTCAATAAACTGTTCACATCATCCCATCCTCACGCGTTTCCGGAAACCGTTTACCCGTCTTTTTTTTCTCAACCTTGAACCTGAAACCATTCAATAGCATGAAAACCCTCACCATCGTATTCCTCGGTGTTTCAATCCTGCTCAGCGGATGCGCCAGCATGTCCGACAGCAGCACAACCCGCGCACAAGGAGCCGGATTCGGAGCGGCAATTGGGGCCGGTCTCGGTGCTATCGTCGGTGCGGCAACCGGCGACACTGAAAAAGGTGCGTTGATCGGGGCGGCCGTGGGGGGAGTCGCCGGACTCGCCTATGGCGATCACGTGGCAAAAAAGAAAGAGAAATACGCCAGCCAGGAGGACTACCTGACTGCATGCATCGCCGAAGCCGACAAACGCTACCGCGCAACCAAAGTTTACAACGACAAGATCCGCACTGAGATCGCCACCTTGGAAACCCAGTTGCAGGAGGCCGAAACCCTCGCATCCAGCCAACAGGACAACGCGGCTCAGCTCAGTGCGCTCCGCGATAACCTTGCAAAGAACCTCAAACAGTCCGAACAAATGATGACCCAGGTCACCGACGAGATCACGATTCAGCGTGAAGTCCTGGCAAACGAATCCAGCTCCGGTGCAGCCGACCGCATCGAGGCGCTCAATCAGGAAATTGCAAAACTCGAGGAACAAAAGGCTCAACTCGAAGAAAACACCCGCCAACTCGCGGCGCTCAATAACCGGGCATCCGCCTGAGTCACAAAGGAATCCTTATGTCAGCGCGACTACTCCTGTTGGGGCTTCCCTGCATCATCCTCCTTGCGGCAACATCCTGCACGACCACTGACGATCCGCACAAAGGGGGACTCATCGGTTACATGGCTACCGGGGAAGAGGGATATCAGCGCCGGATCGACAACCGGCAATCTGAACTCAGTGATGTCCAGACCAAGACCCGTGAAGAAAAAAGCCAGACCTATGGCCTGCAGGACAACCGCGAGAGCCTGAGTGCTCGCCTCCAGAAACAACGGGAGGCCATGCAGGCAATGGACGATGAGATCGCACGACTGCGCGCGGAATGCGAAAAACTCGGCCAGTTGCCGGAAGACAAAGAGATCGAACGGTTGCGGATACTGGATGAACTGGCAGTCGTCCAAAACCACAGCCGCGAACTTTCGGGCGATTCCTCGATGCTCATTCAGGAAAAGGAAGCCACACTCCGGAAACTTCAAGATGAAGTCGCCCTGCTCCTCGAACGCTATTCCCTGCTGACCACTCTTTGAAAACCGGCCAACATTCGACACCATACGGTGGCCTGCCTGAGGCGCTGCGCCAATGGGCATCCTGCGTTGGAATCCTGATTGCCTTTGCGACAGGCACGATCCTCTCCGCGGATGAAGCGCAGCAGCAGGCCGTTGCTGTTTCAGCGTCTGCTGTCGCGACAACCCAAGCCCCATCAAGGGGTTGGACTTCAAACGAGGCCATGATGGTGTTTTTCCAGATTGCGGGGCTCGTGGAAAAGCATGCGCTTGAGCCGCTTCCGTTATCGGAGGGTGTCCGCAAATCGATCGACCACATTCTTGGCGCGATCGATCCCTACGCTGAGTATATGCCGCCGGAAGCATACCGACGCTGGATATCCGCCAGAAAAGAAAACTATGCTGGAGTCGGGATGGATCTCAGAGAGAGGGACGAACAGGGAGGTGTCATTTGCATACCCTACCCCGATAGCCCGGCGGCGGCGGCCGGCATCCGCGAGGGGGATCTCCTGCTCGAGGTGGACGGCGAGCCGGTCGGGGGCATGGAAGTAAGGGATATCGCCCTGAGAATCAGGGGCCAATCACACACGCAGGTCACCCTCACCTTTCAGCGGCAGGGATATGCTCCGGAAAGGGTTCCCATCAGACGGACCCCCCAGCGGTCCCGAACCGTCAGTCTCCATAACATTGAGGGAACCCCCGCCCTCCGGATATTTGCTTTTGAAGCCTCTACCCCTTCCGAAATACTGGAAGCGCTGAACCGGGTGCTGAGCGGATCGGTGTTGCTCATTGACATATCGGGCAATCAGGGCGGCGACCTGTATGCCGCAATCGACGCCGTCCGCATGTTCCTCGATGAAGGACAAGAGATCGTCACAGTCGAGGGGCGGGAAGGCCAGCGGGTTTGGCGCACCGAAGCTCCAGGTGTCCTCCGGGATAGCGGACTCCGGATTCTTGTCGATCGGAACACGGCGAGCGCCGCCGAAGTCTTCGCAGCCGCTCTGCTCGGGAATGACAGGGCCCACCTTTACGGAGAACCGACTTACGGCAAAGGACTCACCCAACACGTATTCTCACTTACCGACGGAGGCGCACTCGTGCTGACAGACGGGCACCTGCTGGGTCCGTCCGGGCTCGACTGGGACCGCGTCGGGCTCCCGGTCACCGGCTCAGCCGACGATCTTCTGTCGGAAATCACCGAATAACCCGACCAGACCACTCTCTCACTGAATGATCACATAACCCAATCCTGAACTATGAAAATACCAGTATCGATTCTAGCACTGGCTGTCATGTCGACAGGACTCACATGCGTATCCGCGCAGAGTCAGGACGACATCAAACAAGCCCGCAAACTCCGGGCAGAAGCTGCCTACACTGAACTCAAAGGCGACAAGGATAAAGCCATCGAGCTTTACGAAAAAAGCCTTGGTTTCGTGAAAGACGAGGCGATCCAACGCAAGTTGGCCGAACTCAAGGGCGAAAGCACCACTGTCAAGGAGCTGCAGGCCGCGGACGAAGCGGCCAAATCCGACCTGCCGGATTTCAAGCCCAGCGCGGAGCTTGAAGCGGGCACCGTATTCTCCAAACTGGACCTCAATCCCTTCATGATGGGGTATTTCAATGGGGACACCCTTATTCCGCCTCTGCGCACCCAGATCATCGACTTCCTGAAAACAGCCGCAGGCACTTCTTCGGATGCGGAAGCCAATGTCGAAACCATTCACAAAATCGACACGGCACTCGAATGGCTCGGCTTGTATGAAATCAAGGGAATCGGATTCAGTCTTGCTCCGCTCTCTGCAAATGTGAGTCGCTCCAAGATGTATGTCGAATTCGACAAACCGGAACCAACGGGTGCCATCTGGAAGCTCAGCCGCGCCAACACCAAGCTGGATTCGCTCAAACTGTTCCCGAAGGATACGGTGCTGGCCGCATCCGGATCGCTCAGCCTGAAGGAAGTCTGGAAACTGGTGGATGAAGCATTGCTGGCCTTTGCACCACCTGAAATCCGGGAGCAGAAGAATGCGCAGATCGCCCAGATCAAAGAAGCCATGGGCATCGATATCGAAGCGCTTATCGCATCGACCGCAGATGAGCTCCTGATGGGTCTGGCACTCTCCGAATCCACCCGCATTGATTTGCCCATGCCGGATGGATCGATTGCTAACATCCCGGAACCGTCCCTTATGTTCGGGATGAAGGTATCGGATTCGTCCATCATGGACATGATCCGCAAGCTGATTGAAGAAAAACAGATTCCGGTCTCCAAGAGCGATTTGGGTGGTGCCGAAATGATATCCTTCCCCATCCCGCTTCCTCTCCCGATCCGCATGGAAGTCGCCATCATCCAGGCTGGGGATTACCTGCTCATTGGAACCCAGAGTGCCTTGATCCAGAATGCGGTCGCCTCGATGAACGGCTCATCCGAAGGGTTGGTCTCCAGCGCCGAATTCAAACAATACATGGGTGATCTTCCGGAAAGCATGAGCGGCGCGTCTTTCGTTGGAAGCCGCTTCTACAAGGAATACTTCAAGGTGTATGGCGCAATCATCACCAAAAACCAGGCCACCGATCCGAATCTGGAAAAACTCGCTCCTCTCATGGACAAGCTCAACGCAATCCTGAAAATGAACGAGAACAACGCCTCTGCGGCCTATCAGGTTTCGGACCGGGACGGCATGCTTTGCGTCTCCTACTCCCGCACCCCTGAATACAACCCGATTGTGGCAGGAGCCGTTCAGGCGGTGTCGATGGGCGTGGCAACAGCGGCGATCGAGGCGGAGAAGAACCGGCTCATGCAGAATACCTACACATGCCAATATAACCAGAGCATGATCGAAAATGCTAAAAACGAATGGGCCAATGAACATGATCTGACCGAAGGAACCCCGTCTTGGGAGGACCTGACACCTTACCTCGACGATAACATGATTCCGGTCTGCCCATCCGGTGGGACCTACACCATCGGATCCCTTCAGGAACCGGTTTCGTGCTCGGTGGATGGCCATACGATAGAACAGGCTCCGGCATGGGACGAAGAAGACCAAGGCGCCGAAGCAGACACCGGAGACACGGAAGTGGTTGAAGAAGCCGGTGTCGAATGAAGGACACCCGCTCCACGTAATACCAAAAGGATGATTAGCATGGTCTCGATCTCTACCGGTTTCCAACCCCACCAGACACGCCCGGAACCGGGAGTCAGGATGAGGGGTTCCAAACCGGTGGAATAGAAGGCCATTCATAAACCAAAGGGGGTGGAATTGGTGGATTCGGTATTCCACTCCACCCCCTTGGGCTTTCGCCCCACATGGATCAACCCGACCATCCTGTAGTGTTGCATGCCTCCAATTGATACAACCAGCCGCCTGTTTTGACGGCAGACGACCCGTTCTTACGAGCCCATCCGACAACACCCCTCAACTTATCAGGAAACATTACCATGAAACATTCATCTCCCATTACTCATGTTATCCTATCGATTGTGTTGCTCGGGACGCTTTGGATCCATGCCGATTCCCCCGACGACCAAAGGCAAGCCCGCCGGCTCAGGGC
>JAQVLM010000545.1 GCA_028704125.1 Opitutales bacterium | reverse complement strand
CGGACTCCGGGTTATCCCAGCGGTTCTCGCTCAGCGGATAGGCCTGCGCGTGTACCCCATTCCAGGAACACACCAGCCCCAGGATACCACACCCCCTCAACAGGGCAAATCGGAACAATCGGACGCAGTTCATAACGCGATATCGGGTCATCGGATTCTAATTCGAATAGTCGTATTCTATCGGTTGGATGTAGAAGGCTTTCACCTGCTGACCATCCTTTACCGGTGGTTCAAATCGCCAACGCACGAGAGCCTGGCGAACGGGCTGCACCGCATCCGGATGAGTCGCCTCAACGACCTCCATAATGCTCACAGCACCGGTCTCATCAATCATGATCTTGACACGCACCACCCCCTTTGGGCCACGTGCCATGAAATCCGGCGGGAACTGCGGCTGGATCACCCGCAACCGGGAGGGCCGCTTGTCGAGATCCGAGATCCCGAAGATCTGCAACTCCGCCTGAATGTCGGGGGCCACCGCAAAGGAATCGAAACTAAAGGCGGCCATGGCACCCCCGATTCCCGGATTCAGCGCCGCTTCAAGCTGGCTCAGGTCGAGCTGTTGGGGCGGGCTTTCCAGTTCGGGCTGATCGGATTCGCGCTCCTCCTCAGGTGGAGGCGGCGGCTCAGGCGGCGGCGGAGGGGGCGGTGGCAACGCCAAATCAACTGACCGGATCTGCAGGCGGTCGCGCGGATCCCCTGATATGAGCTGGGTAATCGGGAGCACCGCAAAGATCGCCAAAGCCGTCAGCAACGTGGCAAGCACCACACGAATCCACAGCCTCCGGTTCTTCGGAACCTGAAAGTTTTCTCCCTGAAATGGCTGCGGTGTCATAACCTATCCTTCAAATGATCAGCGTTTTTCGGTGGAGATGTTCACACTCTGGGCACCCGCCAGTTTCGCCTCGTCGATCACGCGCACCAGGAGACGCGTGGGCACACTCTCATCCGCCTGGATGATCACCGGCATCTTCGCGTCCTCCTGAATCAAACGCCGCACCACTGCCCGCACTCCGTTCACTCCTACGTCGCGGCCCCCATACACCACGTTTCCGTTGGCCGTGATCGCGATCAGAATGCTGTTCTTCTCGAGCTGAGAGGCACTGGCCGCCTGCGGCTTGGTCACTTCCACCCCGGTCTCCTCGACA
The DNA here is from genome assembly GCA_028704125.1 of Opitutales bacterium. Classification (GTDB taxonomy): domain Bacteria; phylum Verrucomicrobiota; class Verrucomicrobiia; order Opitutales; family JAFGAQ01; genus JAFGAQ01. The sequence continues at coordinate 1,376 of JAQVLM010000545.1, read as the reverse complement.
AACACCGTTGTCACAATAAAAAATATGAGCAATATGAAAACCATATCAATCAACGGGGATATGTTGATGTCCTCGGTTTGCTTACTCCCGTTTGCGAAAATGCGGCGGCGTTTCATGGCTTAGGAAATATCGGGCTGTTTCTGGCGCTTCTCAATGAGCTGAACCGTCATGGTTTCCATACTGATGAGACAGGCTTCCATCTCATTGCGGCGTTTGAGCACCAAATAGGCGATAATGTAGGCCGGGATCGCAATCACGAGCCCGGTCTGGGTGGTGATCAATGCCTCGGAAATCCCGCCGGCAATCAAATCAATCGTATCGGTCCGGCCTCCTGCTGACATGCTCTGAAAGGTCGAGAGCATGCCGGTAACCGTGCCCAACAACCCCATGAGCGGTGCGGTGCCGATGAGCACATACAAATACGCCCTTTGGCGGTCGAGCCGGGCGAGGTAGGCATTGAGGATCTCGCCAAAACGGCTGCGAACCTCATCCGGGGTGCGCACATCCGACTGGGTGTAGTCAATGATATCACGGATCTCTCCGGAAGCCAGGATCGGATTGAGAACCCACTTGACCAGATGCTCTTTCGGCACACGGTAAAACTTGTGCCCGGTGAAGTAAAAATAGGCTGAGAACGCTGTCCAATAGATAAAGCAGGCAATCACGGCCAAGGGAATCATCAACCAGCCTCCCGACACCCATAGGGCAACGGTGTCGGCAATAAACCCCTGAGACCCACTGTAGGCTGCGCCTTCCATCGGTGTGATTGCGTCCGGTAAGGTTATCCGTTCTTACGGTTCATCCCGTTGACAAAGGACACCGCGAGCCGCTCCATGTTGGCAAGGATACCCTGAGCCCGCCTTGAGAGGAGGGCATGGAGGATGAGAGCGGGAATTGCCACGATCAGTCCGAACTCCGTGGTGATCAAAGCTTCGGAGATCCCCCCCGAGAGGCTCTTGGCATCGCCGGTCCCGAAAATGGTGATGAGCTTGAAGGTGTTGATCATACCGGTAACGGTTCCCAGCAGTCCGAGCAACGGAGCGGTAGCGGCAGTAACCGCGATGAACTGGAGGAAACGTTCCAGCTTGGGCTGGACCTCAATCATGCTTTCATACATCACCTCTTCAACCAGTTCCTTGGACTCATCAGAGTGAATCACCGCATCCAGGAGCATCTTGCCGGCAGGGCCTTCAATTGCCTCGGCGCGAGCCCGTGCTTCGGCATCCTTTCCGGCATTCAGCGGCTGCAAGATCTCGTGGAGGGCCCCATGGGCGGGCATCTTCACACTGTAGATCTCAAACGCCTTGAAGATGGCGGTCAGGAGGGAAACCAAGGCGAACCCAAGGATCGGATACATCCAGATCCCACCGGCCCGG
>JAQVLM010000072.1 GCA_028704125.1 Opitutales bacterium | reverse complement strand
CAGGAAACATTACCATGAAACATTCATCTCCCATTACTCATGTTATCCTATCGATTGTGTTGCTCGGGACGCTTTGGATCCATGCCGATTCCCCCGACGACCAAAGGCAAGCCCGCCGGCTCAGGGCTGAGGCCGCATATCAGGAGATGAAGGGAAATCTCCCCGCTGCAATCGAGGCTTACCGCAAGAGCCTGGAATTCCTACCGGATGCGGGAATCGAGGAAAAACTCAGGTTGTTGGAGGCGGGGCCGACCGGAACTCCGCTAATCGAAACTCCGGATGAATCTCCAAAAGCCATGATCACTCCAGATCCCAACGGCTTCTACTTCGCTTTTGAACAGGCTTTCTCTCTCAACTTGCCGGACGGAGAAACCCTCAAGGATCCGCATACCCTTCTCACAGACAGCTCCGGACAGTTTCTGGTTCTCGAGACCCACAAGGATACCGCCGGAATCTATCATTTTGACTCCACAGGCCACTTCATCCGCCGGTTGGGTGCTGCGGAAGACGGGATCGACCGGTTCGACTACCCCAAATCCATGTTCATCGACGGGACAGATCAGGTTACGGTGGTCAACTCCTACGGATCCTCCCTCATTCACGTATTCGATATTCAAGGCAACCTGATCCGCAGTTTCGGCGTTCCGGGAAAGGAAGATCACCAAATCAACAATCCATTCGGAATCGCCCCCGCGCCCAATGGTGGTGTTTTCCTCGTTGATGGACCGTATTCATCCAAAGTCCGTGTCAGCCGGTGGGACGCTTCCGGAAACTATGTCAGCTCATTTGGAAGCAGCGGAAAGAAGGAAGGTCAGTTCAGGGAACCGAGGGGACTCGCAGTCGATAGCAAAGGATATCTGTATGTCTCCGATAGGGGAAACTCCCGCATTCAGAAATTCTCACCGGATGGTGGTTTTGTCACGACTTGGGGGAAATATGGAAGAGGCACGGGTATGATCTCGGGCGAAAAACTGGCCCTTTCGCCCATGGATGAAGTGCTCTTCATCGATTCGGGCAATTCAAGGCTCCAACTTTTCGATTCCGATGGAAAGTTCCTGAGCAAATGGGGGTGCAAGGGCCCGGGTAACGGATCATTTAGTTTTTTGAGAAGCGCTTGTTTCTCCAAAGACGGACTGCGGGTGTTTACGCTCGACAATACCAACCGCGTCCAGGTCTTTGTGCGCACCTCCACACCTCCCCCTCCGACTCCGGCCGCACTCGCCGAAATCCGGCGTTTAGGGGGCCTGTCCGGCGTGAAAAACTTCTCAGTTCTCGCGGATGATTCCATCTTGCTCTGTAACCCTTCGGACGGGAAAATCCGGATCATCCGGACGGATGTCACGGAATCCGCGAGCTCCACGCCCGATGTGGGTGCTTTGTCCTTTGCCAAACCAACTGCGGCATTGTTCGACGGCAGTGGCCAACTGTGGGTCGTTGAGTCGGCTTACGAAAACTGCAGGATCCGCATCATTTCCAGCGAACTGCAGGAGCTGCTCGCGTTTGGTGAGTTTGGCGACGCTACCCATCAATTCAAAGAACCGGTGGATGCTCATCTCGATCCACAAGGGAACCTTGTGGTCTGTGACGTCATGAAATCCTGTGCCCTCCGCTTCAACCCGAAGGGCGAATTCATGGGCGTCATCGGCCAAAGGGATCCAGGAGCAACCTCGGATTTCACGCCCGCATCCAATGCACTCCTGTCCTACCCGGAAGGGATCGGAATCGATTCCGATGGTCGCATCGCTTTCGCCGACAAAAACAACCACAGTGTGCAGGTATTCAGTGCGGAAGGTGCGTTTCTGTTCAGAGTCGCCCCGGATCGGGATACCGTTGCATCCTTGAGTTTCCCGCACGATGTTGCTTTTGACCCGAATGGGAGAATCTTCGTCGCCGACAACGGAAATGACCGCATTCAAGTCTTTTCACCCGAGGGGGACTACATCCTCACACTGGGACAGACAGGGAATGAACCCGGCGAGCTCAGCGGACCCGTTAAACTCGCGTTTGGCGGCCGCAACATCCTGCACGTCCTTGACGAGACCGGCACCCTGATCCTGTTTGACCTCAGCCAGATCAACCTTCCCTGACCAGACTCTCAGAGATCGACAACGGGCAACACCATTATCACACCATCCAGTTTGACATCCGCTGTCTCCAAGTTACCGGTTCGAACATGGGAAGAATGATTCTGACAATCTTCGTTTTGCTGCGGGTTGGATTTCCTTCTTCTTTTGCAACAAACCACTCGATGAACACCGACATGAGCGAACAGGCAATTCTTGGAGGAGGTTGTTTTTGGTGCACGGAAGCGGTCTTTGAAGGGCTTGAAGGCGTGGTCGATGTTGAGTCCGGATACATGGGTGGCTCCGTCCCAAATCCAAGCTACGAGCAGGTGTGCACGGGTGAAACCGGACACGCGGAAGTGATCCGGGTCACTTTCGATCCGGCGATACTAAGCTATTCAGACCTGCTTGATTTGTTCTGGGAAGCCCACGACCCCACAACGCTCAATCGGCAAGGAGCAGACGTCGGGACCCAATACCGCTCCATCATATTTTACAAAGACGAAAATCAGAAAAAGGCTGCCCTTGAGTCGATCCGAATGGCCCAAAGCCGGTTCGACAATCCGATTGTAACTGAAGTGGCACCAGCTGCCACCTTCTACCCGGCTGAGGACTATCATCAGAATTTTTATTCTGAAAATAAAAACTATCCCTACTGTCGGGCAATAATCACTCCCAAACTGAAGAAGCTGTCCGGACGAAAATAGGCCTTTCACATGATGGTTCTCCGTTGAACGTTCGTCGACAACGGAAAAGGTCCGCCTTGATGATCTTCTGTTGATCAGCATTGTAATCCCGATACACCCAAACCCGATCGGATCATGCATTGCCAGAGTCAGGCCCTTTTCCGGAAACCATTTCAACTGACCTTGAAATCGTGTCGATTCGCAGCCCGACTCCGCAACGCTTTGAAAACACATTCTGGCGATTGGCAAACACGCTGGACGTCAAACCATTACACAGCACCCGGAGCTTCAGATTCGGCATCCAATCTACTGACACACATCCACTCGTACGGATTGGACTTACCGCCACAGACCCATGTGGTCATCCGTTTAATTCAGGCGGGTCAATTCGGGATTGTGCGCTATTCCTTTAGACCACCCCAGCCAAAGACAACGGGAATCATTCTGCTTCTGCACGGCTACATCCTGCACTCACTCTGTCAGGCAGCTTTTATTTCGCACTTAGTCTCCAAAGGATATGAAGTCGTTGCATTCGACTGGCCAGGTCACGGCCTTTCCTCCGGAAAACGCGCCTGCATATCCGATTTCCGCATCTATGCACTCGTCCTATCATCGCTAATCGATTCAGTTGAACGTGACCAGGACACTCCTATGCATCTTGTCGCACACAGCACGGGATGCTCCGCATGGATTGAACGGACAATCAACGGACTCCCCGATCCATTTGATAAGGTCATTCTGATATCACCTCTCGTCCGGAGCGCAGCGTGGATTGCAAGTGTCACGGGTGCATGCATCGCAAAACGGATCGGTTTGCCTCTAGTCCCGAGAGTTTTTCGAAACAGTTCCCACGATATGGACTACCTCAACAGGCTCAAATACGATCCACTCGCACCATGGGTTCTTCCCATCCAATGGACGCATACACTCATCCGCTGGCAAAGAACGCTGGCTCACCATTCACCCCACGCGAAAGCCATTAACGTGTTTCAAGGCACCCGGGACACTGTCGTTGACTGGAAACATGGCCTCCGAATGATCCATCACCTCTTTCCCCAAGCCGCGATCAGAAGATGGAAGGGACAACGTCATGACCTCCTGAACGAGGGCAAAATCGTCCGTTCCCAGGTTTTCGATGCAATTGACCGCATATTCGAGCCCTGATCCGGGAAGAATCCCGGATTCTCAACATTGTGATCCAAAATCGGCTGCCGAAATTTGTACCTGCATGCGCTTGACAAGCTTCACTTCCGCTCTTTTTATCCGATGCTTTATTCGGGTCAGGGTAGCTCAGTCGGTTAGAGCGTGGGACTCATAAGCCCGAGGTCGAGGGTTCGATTCCCTCCCCTGACACCATTCTATTCAAAAGACCTCTGGATTTCACCACAACCGGCCTGCGCACAAACGCTCGCCAACGCAAATTCCACAAGTCATTTGGCAGTTGGATTCTCGATCCGTACTGAGATCGGATGATTCATGCGCGCGGTTTCCATCCGTTCGAAGTTGCTTACGAACCCAAGGTTACCTCTCCTTCAATCCTTTCTCCTTACCACGCCCAATCGCACGAGTGCGCAGCCTTTGCCCGTATCGCTTTGTCCAACTAAACCGCGTCCGGCAGAAATACGCCATGTTGATCCGCAAGATAGAGCCGGAGCAGATCGTATTCTTTGGGATTGGCCCGGATATCCGTTTCGGCGATGCCTAATGTTCCCCCGTCTGGCAAGGGAATCCGAAGGCATCCCCGCTTGAAAACGATCGGATTCTGTTGAGCGAGCCGCGCAATTGCTGCATAGGAATACCCGCTGGCTGTGAAACGCACAACATACATTCTCTCCTCCCCAAAATAGTACCCTGCATTCGCAAGGAATCGGACGAGATACGTCATGGTGAATGAAACAAACATCGCGAGGACCACCACTCCGAGCCCATCGAGAAGCTCCCGATAGTCCCGATCCCCGAAAAAATTGATCAACAGGACCGCGATGGCACACAACCAGATCGCAACAACCATGAAATTCCTCAAACCAAAAAGCATCCGGAGGCTATCGTCCGATTGTCTCCCCAGCGTGAACAGAACCCCCTTCCGATAATGCGGAAGAGCTAACGGGTTTTCCTTTCGGACCTTGTGCAGCAACCACTCCCCACCAACGCCAAGAAGCATCACCAGGATCAGGATCACCAGTTTCACACCGGCGAATATCAATTTATCTGCTACCGATTCTGTCATGATTCCAGTCCTGATGTTCCGCTGCAGATTTGTTTCCTACTCGAGACCACTTCGATTAAAGCTTTTTAATCGCCCATTCATGTTCAGTTAATCCATGTCCTGTACCGTAGCGCCAAGACAACAGATCATCTACGAACACATATCAATCCATAACCAAACTGCGCTTGCGGAATAATCTTATGCCCGGAAGCACAGCCTCAAAAACGGATGATCGATGCTAATATACAAATGAAAACAGCCGCTACAACCATTCAGCATAACGACACCCTAACCAAACGCACCTTCTGGGCCGCTCTGGCCTTTTATGTGCTGATTGCGTTCGAATTCTTTTACATGGCCAGCCCATTCGCCGTGTATTTCTACGCAGTCTACCGCCCTGGTCTGGAGTTTCTTAACAGCACGCCTGCGCTGGCGTGGCTGAGCCAGATTGTTCTGCCGCACATAGTCATTGAAACCGCATCGCCCATCGTAAACGCCCACAATGTCGTCGGTTCAATTCTCGCGATTTCCGGATTCATCGCCTTTTGTGTTGGCGCGGCGCAAGTGTATTATCACAAGTTGACCCGGAAAGGCGCTGTCACAGGCGGCATCTACAATATCATCCGGCATCCGCAATATGCATCGTTTGCCGTGTGCAGCTTTGGACTATTGCTCTTATGGCCCCGCTACATCGTGCTGGCGGCATTTGTGACATTGCTGTTTGCCTACTATCTTCTCGCCCGCTTGGAGGAGCGTGAATGTGAGCAAAAGTTCGGCCAACCGTATCTCGAATACAAGGCTCGCACCAACATGTTTCTGCCCTTCCGCATTCCTGGCCTTGACAGGCTACCGGCAATGCCGGAATCCGGCCTCAAACGCGGTCTGGCGATGTTGGCATTGTATTTCGCGGCTCTAGGGCTGTCACTTGGCTTGGCCGCAGCACTGAACGTGCTCACAGTCAAAAGCCTTTACGCCACATATACCGGAAACGCCGCTTACATTTCGATCAGCAAGGTCACACAGCCACGGCTAGACCAAATCGTGAGGATCGCTACCGCATCGCCGGATGTGCAGGCCCGTTTGAACAATTTCAATGCCTCGGCTTACCTCAACTACATCCTTCCGGCCGAATGGCACGTGTCGGAGATTCCGATGAACCCGGTGGATGGCTACGATGGTCACCACTTTCCCCGCAATTTCAACACGGACCGATTTCGGGTAGTGTTCACCAGCGCCTCCTTGCGAACAACCAAACCTGTGTCGGCCGATCAGATCCTGATGCAAACCGAGAAACGCACTCCCGTGGTCGAGGCTGTCGTCGACCTTGCCCAGCAGAGAGTGGTGGAGATCAAAGACCCCCACACCACCAAATACGATGATCTTCCCGTCCCGATGTATTGAACAAGCACGACTCCACACAACCTTGCGAAGGGATTCAACCTTCGCAAGGATACCGATGCTTTTCGTTCCTGATGCACCCAATAGATGATCATCAAAGAGATTCGGCCCATCGTCTTCTTCCAGCCCATTTTTGGGGTATTCCAGGTGCTTCCCGGACATGAGACCCACCACCTGAGAATCCCGATTCTTCTTGCCAAAATGTCTCAGTCGTAAAAATCTAGATGGCACGATTGAGGCCATCTCACACCCAATTAGGCCTACCAAAAAGGAAATGTCATTCAATGCGGATTCTGGTTGTTGAGGACGATGCAAAGGTCGCCGGCTTTATCAAAAAGGGACTGGTCGAAGAACAGTACGCTGTGGATGTGTTCCCAAACGGCAACGATGGGGCTTTCTGGGCTTCCGAAAATGACTATGATCTGATCATCCTGGACATCATGCTACCAGGCAAAGACGGCTTGTCGATTTGCAGGGAGTTGCGAGCCAAAGGCGTTGTCATCCCCATCATCATGCTTACTGCCAAAGATACCGTGAACGACAAAATCACCGGCCTGGAAGTCGGAGCGGATGACTATATCGGCAAACCCTTCGCTTTTGGCGAGTTTCTGGCCAGAATTCGGGCGCTGCTGCGTCGTTCTCAAACGTATAAGGAACCGCTTTTGAAAATCGCTGATCTCGAAATGAATCCCGCCACACGTATCGTCACCCGCGGCGGACAGGAGATCGCCCTGACCGGTAAGGAATATGCTCTATTGGAATACTTCCTGCGTAACCCTGGCCGGGTCCTCTCAGAAACCCGGATTGTTGAACATGTATGGGACATGAATTACGATCCCCGAACGAATGTCGTCAATGTGTACATCCATCACCTGCGATCCAAAATCGACTCGGGCTTCGACAACAAGCTGATTCACACCATCCGCGGCACTGGTTACGTGATGAAAGATAACGACGCCTGATCCTCGCACTCGTAACGCCACATGATAAAATCCAAAGCGTCATGACGCAGATGGTATGATTCGATCGGTTCGTGCAAGATTCACCTTGTGGTTTATAGCCTCATTGCTGCTGCTGTTTGTCATAGCGTCCGGGGTGTCGGGGCTCTTTTTTCTGCGACACACCCTGCGTATCCTCGACAAACGTTTACTCGAGAGCTCAGCGCTGATCGAAACACAGATTTCCGCATGCGCTCCGGAGGCACAGGGCGAGGCTTTCCAGGAACGTTTTGAAGCCCTTCTTCATAGCGCGTTTCCCTTCGATCTGGTCTTTGCGCAGTTATTCAAGGCTCCCGAGTCAGACGCCCACAGCCCATTACTTCTGGCAAGTGCATCATCGTTTCCCACCGCCACACTCGCTCTACCTGATATCACGCATCAGGGTCGTGAGGCAGACACGCAGTTCATTGAAACGGCCATTCTGGAGCCATTTCACATCAAATTCAGAGTTCTGACGCGGAGAATCCAACCGGCTGGATGTCCAGCTGCCATTCTGCAATTCGCTACGGTGATCGATCCCAAAACCGCGCCCTCATCACTGCATCAGACATTTCAAGACCCTGGTCATGTATTTTCTGTCACATTCTTCATTTTGCTACTCTTCACCCCATTGTTGGGATATGTGTTCATGAAGCGGGCGTTTGCTCCGATTCACACCTTGGTAAAATCTGCCCGGAACATCACGGCAGAGGATCTCTCGCATCGTATTGAAGGAGTAAATAGCCGGGATGAAATCGGCGAATTGGCTGACACTTTTAATGAAATGATCGAGCGTCTGGATCGCTCTTTTCAGCACGTCCAGCAGTTTTCCGGCGACGTGGCGCATGAGTTGAAGACTCCATTGACCGCGCTCAAAGGCGAGGTGGAAGTAGCGCTTCGAAAAGATCGATCGCCGCAGGAATACCGCTCGATTCTCGCAAGCGTTCTCGAAAACACCGACAAACTCAGTCATATTGTCGAGGATCTCCTGTTTCTGGCCCGCCTGGATGCCCGCACCCTCTCAGTCATGAAAGACCGTGTCGCATTGGACGGAGTATTGCTGGAAATCTATGAAATCACGTCGACCTTGGCCAAAAAGAAACAGCTTGCTCTGAATCTGCAAACGCTTGACCCCGTAGAAATCGCTGGCGATACCGGTCTCATCATGCGGCTCCTGATCAATCTGGTCACCAACGCAATCCAATACACACCACCTGGTGGAGACGTGGATCTGGCATTGGAGGCGTCTGAGAATGAGGCCAATGTGACCGTGCGCGACACTGGCATCGGGATTCCAGAGCACGCTGTTCCACACCTTTTCAACCGTTTTTATCGCGTCGATCAAGCCCGCTCACATGGTACCGGCGGTTCGGGACTAGGACTGGCAATTGCACGAAAAATCGCCGACGCACACGATGCCCGTATCACAGTGGAGAGCCAGGTTGGCAAAGGCACAACCTTCACAGTCTGCTGGAAACGCTGAGGCGTGGAATGGGAGGGACCAGAGTGTCAAGATAGCCCCCGGTAATATTGAGGGCTCGAAACAGGATCAGGCTTTCGGACTGACCCATTTCCTAACCCGAGAAGTCCACAAGCCCTATTCTTTCCGCACCGACAACACGAGATCCATCAGCTCACGATCATGATGCTTCACGATCCTGCACGCGGAATCGAATAGCATGGTTGCTCCGTTTTCCCTCGTGTAGGCATCCCAAAGCGGCAGCTTGTCAGCGACATTCGGATTGCCGGATCTCGCGAAATTCAGCCAGGCCGAACTCATTATGTCAGCGAGCGCATGGGCTTCATCGGAATCACCCGTCCAGTGCTTCCCCAGCTCGATATTCGAGAATGCCAGCGGGATATCCAGTCCATGAAAGGACCCTTTCGTGCTATCATCAACCGGACTCTTCCATGTGAGCATATAGGAATAGACGGGAGCGGCTCTCCTCGATGCAGCATCTGCAACCCGGATGGTAACGGGGCGAAACATCGTATCAATCGAAAGAAGATCCTGAGGAGAGCCGTCAGGATATGCCGCCTTGAACAGCGCAATGAACGCATCCGTCTGGTCCCCATACTGAACCTCGAGTCTTTCCCTTGCACCATCAAAGGTAAGGTCCTTCTCGCAGTAGCAGATTTTCATCAGCTCATTGAAGGTGGTTCCGATCATCAAAGGAACGTCTTCGCTGATACCCGCAAAGCCGGGAGTAAAGGGTTGCTGCAACAAATCGATCCCATCCGGAACAGGACCGAACCCGAACATCGTGCGGGTTCCCGGCGTCCGACGGCCTACTGTCCTTTCCAAAGCACGCTCGCCCGCTGCGACCAGATCCCGATACGGGATCCCATCCAGTTCATGCACATCCTCTTTGGAAATCCCGAGAACGTCCAGCAAAGCGAGGCCCACCTCACGGGATTTCTCCTTGGTCATCACATTCACCAAGGTTCCGCTTTGAATGATCGCCTTGTGAAACAATCCTTTGGCACCGGGCATGCACATCAAGGTCCCTACCTTCCCGCCGCCACCTGATTCACCGAGAATCGTGACATTTCCGCAATCTCCTCCAAAACTTTCAATGTTCCTGGCTACCCACCTCAGGGCTTCCACAACATCCAACATTCCCACATTCGCCGATCTGGCGTATTTTTGGTCGACTGCGGATAAATCCAAGAATCCCAGAATGTTAAGCCGATGATTGACCGAAACAACCACCACATCTCCCTTCTCTGCCAACAATTTTCCATCGGTTATCGGATCGCTCCCGGATCCGACGCTAAATCCTCCCCCATGCAACCAGACCATAACCGGTCGTTTCTTTCCATCATTTA
>JAQVLM010000544.1 GCA_028704125.1 Opitutales bacterium | reverse complement strand
CTTTGGATTTGAACCCGCGGTTTTGATCGGGCACAGCATTGGAGAATACCCGGCGGCGTGTCTGGCCGGAGTGTTCTCATTGGAAGACGGGTTGAAGTTGGTCGCAGCGCGTGGGCGCTTGATGCAGCAGCTTCCCAGGGAGGGTGGCATGCTGGCTGTGCAGGTGGACGAGGCGACTGCACTGTCCTGGCTGAAGGCGGCGGGAGATCGGGTCGCGGTGGCGGGATACAATGGTGAGCGCAGCCTGGTGCTTTCCGGTGACAAGAGCCAGTTGGATGTGGTTGCCCGGTTGGCGACTGAAGGTGGCGTGCGGCACAAGTGGCTTGAAGTATCCCATGCGTTCCATTCACCGCTGATGGAGCCGATGCTGGAGGATTTTGCAAAGGTGGTCCGGAGTGTTTCTTTGGAGGAACCTGGCATTCCCATGGTTTCCAATGTGGATGGGGTGCTCGACATCCGGGTGTTTGCGGATCCGGAATACTGGGTGCGTCAGATCCGGAGTCCGGTGCGCTACGCTCAAGGGATCCAGAGTTTGGTTGCCAGCAAACCATCATGGTTTGTCGAAATGGGACCGCAGCCGGTTCTGTGTGGATTGTCCAAGGGGTATTTCCCGGATGAGTCGACGCTTTGGTTGCCGTCGATGCGGGGTCCGGAGGAAACTGCCGAGCGTTTTGCGCGGAGCCTCGCGGAAGCTTGGGAAGCCGGATACCCTGTGAATTGGGAGAAGGGGAACACGGGATTGCTCAAGCGCCGTTTACCGCTGCCACTCTACCCATGGCAAAGGGAAAGGCTGTGGATTGATCCTTCCCCGAAAGCGGATGAATCCGATCCGGGTTTGTCTTCGAGCCGTCCTGCCAAAGGAGCGTTGCCTGGGCAGCGTCACCGTTCGCCCCGTCAGCGTGAGACGGTGTATGAAACCACCGTTGGGCTGGACGCCCTGCCGTTTCTGCGGGAACATCGTGTGTTCGACGCCTGGGTTGTTCCCGGTGCAATGTACGTGGCACAGGGGCTGCGGATTGCGGAGGATGAGCTCGGAACACTTCCACTTGAACTCAAGGACATTTCGTTCACGGCACCGCTTGCAGTGGGCCGGGAAGAGCACCGGATCCTTCAGGTGGTGGTCGGGGAGGCGGATCTCAAAGGGCACCGTCCGGCCGAGGTCCTGAGTTTTACAGAGGAATCCGCGGGTTCGATCCGGAATGTGCGGACGCATGCCAACTATTCAATCGCTCCGGCAAGTGGAAAAGCAACGGAGCTGGATGCCGAAGCGTTCACGCAAGAGTGTGGCGTGGTCCGGGATGTTGTTGGCCATTATGCCGCAATGGACGCGATGAAGGTTTCCCTTGGGGATTCCTTCCGGTGGGTGAGTGCGCTCCGCTCTGGTCAAAGCAAAGCCTGCGGGTGGCTGAGTGCCCCGAATGGTATAAAACCTATGGAAGGAGTGATGCATCCCGGGTTGGTGGACTCGATGCTGCAGGTCGTGATGGCTGCCATGCCGGACACCGCCGACCGGAGTTTCGTGCCCTTCCGGATTGATTCCTGGAAATGCTGGAAACCGTTGCCCGGCGGTCGTCTGAGGGTTCTCGCTCAATTCACAGAAGAAAGCGCGCACGGGCGTTTGAGTGATCTTTGGATCGTGGATGAATCCGGATCAGTTTGCATGGAAGTGCATGGCTTTGAATTGCGGGAGGTTTCAGCCGATGCGATCCGCCACGCTCTGTCGGATGCCGCAGGGCAGGTGCTATGGGAACGGGAGTGGATGCCGGTCGATGTTTCTGTAGGATCGACAAGAATGAAGGGTCGATGGGTGATTGTGTCGATGCGCCCGAGTGCCGGACGTGTTCTCGAAAGTAAGCTCGCACGCGCCGGAATCGAAGCGGAGCGTTTTGTTTTGGATAGAGTTGTTTACGGCGATGCTGTTGCGCTGGAGCGGCTTTTCGCGGACTGGCGAGTGGAAACCGCAGATGGTGTGGTTTGGATGCCGGACGGAGATCCGGATGCTCCGGATTTTGTCCATCTGCATGGTTTGTATGGATTGATCCGTTATCTGGTGGACCACCAGAAGGAGGCATTGCCCAGGGTTGCTGTGGTCGCTGATCCCGGGTCGTCGGAGGTATTCAATGGACCTTGCCAAGGCGTTTTGGGTTGCCTTGCGTGGGAACAGACGGGGATGAGGCCCTTTCATTTTTCCGGTGGCCGGGATCTTGCCGATACCGAAGAGGCTCTGGCGGTATGGTTGCGTTCGGGTTCGGATGCCCAGACGGTGTTGTGGAAAGATGGGCGATTCCATCTTCCCCGTCTGAAGCCGAGGCCTTTGGTAAGCCATTCACCTGAGCTTCGCCCGGATCGGACCTATTTGATCACAGGAGGAATGGGGGATTTGGGGATGGCGACCGCCGGGTGGATGATCGCGCGGGGTGCCCGGCACTTGATTTTGGCGGGACGCTCGAGCCCGGGTCCGGAAGCTCTGTCGCAGATTGAGAAATGGCGCAGTGAGGGATCCGAAGTCATTTGTGCCGACGGGATC
>JAQVLM010000543.1 GCA_028704125.1 Opitutales bacterium | reverse complement strand
TGCCTTGGGTCTGATTCCCTTGAGGAAGAGTTGTCGGAATTCGGTCATACCCGATCAAGCGGGCAACTTCTTCCATAAGGTCCTCCTCGATTTCAATGTCCGAGCGGTAGGTTGGAATCTCAACGTTGAATAAACCATCCTGTTCCTGATACTCAAAATTCAAGTCCTCCAGAACTTGGCGGATCTCCGCTGTCTTAAGGTCAATACCAAGGACGGTTGCAGTATGCTGGACAGAGAGACTAACTCGACGGTAAGGAGGGAGGTTCTTCACTTCATCCACCAGTGCTACAGGGTGACCCACCCCTAGTTCCAGGATCAGATCACAAACTCGTCCTAGTGTAGCCACGCACCCATAGGCATTAATTCCCTTTTCGAAGCGGTTAGAAGCTTCAGACCTGAGTCCTAAACGACGGCTCGTTCGGCGGACACTTACCGCAGAAAAATGAGCGGATTCAATCAATAACCGCTTCGTATCTTGCGTCACTTCACTGTTTAACCCACCCATTACGCCAGCGACTGCCAAAGGTTGGAGGTCGTCAGCAATAATCAGGGTATCCGCTTGAAGAAAACGTTCAACACCATCTAAGGAAACAATTATTTCGTTGGGATAAGCAGTGCGGACGTGAACGTCCCCACTTATCTTATCCCGATCAAAGGCATGTAAGGGTTGTCCCCTTTCCAACATACAGTAGTTCGTAATATCCACAATATTATTAATGGGGCGAATTCCAGCTGCTTTAAGTCGTCGCTGCATCCACTCCGGAGAAGGAACAATGTGAACATCCTCAACCACTAAGCCTGCATAACGCCAACATAACTCACCTTCCTCGATGATAATGCGCAGATCCGGGGTAGTTGGCAGGGAAAGCTCTTGATTTTGTTCCGCCCATTTCGTTAAATGGGCCTTTTTCCGAGTGAGGGACGCGACTTCACGGGCAACATTCATCATTGCCAAACAATCTGGCCGGTTTGGATAGAGTTCCAAGTCTAAAACACTGTCTTCGCGCCCTAAATATTTGCCGAAATTCTCTCCGATTGGGGCATCGGGTGCTAAAATAAGAATCCCGTCCGCACTGCGTTCCAAGCCTACCGTCGTATCAAGAAGAAGCTCTTCACGCGAACACAGCATACCTTGAGAGATAACCCCTCTCAGTTTGGACTTGCGGATTGAAAGTTCATTGGGAAGGGTCGAGCCTACCAAGGCCACAGGAATCCGGTCTCCAACCTGTAAGTTTTGGGCGCCAGTGACAATCGTAATCCCCTCTTGACCCACATTCACTGCACAAACCAATAGTCGGTCTGCATCCGGATGTTTTGTTAAACTGACTATTTCACCGACCACTACTTTTTCGAATCCTTTATTCAGGTTCGCGACATCCTCAACTTCAATCCCACCACGGGTTAACGTTTCCGCTAACTCTTCAGCGCTCTGATCGACATCAACAAGTTCGCGCAACCATTCTAAACTGACTTTCATGACCTTCCCCCCTTAAAACTGCTGCAAAAAGCGCAAATCATTATCAAACAAGAGTCTCATATCTTCAATTCCAAATTTCAGCATGGCGATCCGCTCAACTCCGATACCGAAGGCAAATCCCGTGACCTCTTTCGGATTATAGCCACCCATTTCCAAAACTCCAGGATGAACCATTCCCGACCCTAATATTTCTATCCAGCCGGTCCCTTTGCAGAGACGGCATCCCACTCCCCCACAGAGCATACAGGAAACATCCACTTCGGCACTTGGCTCAGTAAATGGAAAAAAGCTCGGCCTTAAACGAATTTCTCTGGATTCGCCAAACATTTGGCGAGAAAAATTCAAGAGAATCCCCTTGAGATCTGACATCCGGATCCCACGGTCCACAACAAGCCCCTCGACCTGATGGAACATCGGGGAATGTGTCGCATCATCATCATTACGATAGACTTTCCCTGGAGCAATGATTTTCACCGGGAGCCCCGGGTAGAGCTTCTCCATCGTTCGAATCTGAACGGGAGAGGTCTGCGTTCGAAGCAGAATTTCCTCTGTAACATAAAAGGAATCTTGCATTTCGCGAGCGGGATGATCCTTTGGTATATTAAGGGCTTCGAAGTTATAATAATCCGTTTCAATTTCCGGTCCTTCAGCAATTTGGAATCCCATTCCCAAAAAAATATCTTCAATCTCTTCGACGATCTGTGTAAGAGGGTGATGATGTCCACGTGGAATACGAACTCCTGGTAACGTGATATCAATGCGTTCTGTTGCCAACCGTTTCTGTAGGGACAGCAAATCTAACTCCGCACTGCGTTCTTCCCACGCTTGTTCCAGACGACTACGCACCTCATTGATAACTTGCCCCATTATCGGCCGCTCTTCCGGACTTAAGCTACCCATTTGGCGCAACAATGCGGTTAACGACCCTTTTTTTCCGAGAACTTTCACTTTAAGTTCCTGGAGTGCTTCCAACCCGTCAAGCTCCTTCAACTCTCGTAATGCCTCTTCTCCAATACGAAGTATTTCACTCTTCAAGTAAACCACCCTTTCAT
>JAQVLM010000542.1 GCA_028704125.1 Opitutales bacterium | reverse complement strand
CTGGAGAGGCGAAAAGCACATCCACGGGAATGTCGAAGAATCCCTGGATCTGCTGGGCATGCAAGTCAACCGTCAACACACGGTTCGCACCCGCGGCCACCAGAAGATTGGCAACCAGTTTTGCGGTGATCGGCACCCGCGATTTGTCCTTCCGGTCCTGCCGGGCGTAGCCATAAAATGGCAGGACAGCCGTGATGCGTGCGGCCGAAGCACGACGGGCCGCATCGATCATGATCAGCAACTCCATAAGATGGTGATTCGCCGGAGTGCTGGTCGATTGGATGATGAATACATCCGCGCCCCGGATATTCTCCTGAATCTGCACGAAGGTTTCCCCATCCGGGAAACTGTTCACAAATGCCTTGCCCAACGGTATACCGATCTCCTTGCAGATTTTCTCCGCAAGGGGTTCGTTCGATGAACCTGCGAAAATTTTCAGTTCTTGATCACTCATTCCTGTCCCTTATTCCGAATCTCTTGTTCAAGTTGGTTAACGCGTTTGAATAGCTCCGGCAAGCGCTTTTGCAAAGATGCAACACGAAGTCCCACATTCAATTCCATGGCCGGAATCCCGAAATACTTACCACCCTCTTCATCAATATTGGAAATCACGCCGGTTTTACCTCCGATCTGCGATTTCGGAGCGACCCGGATGTGGTCGCCAACCCCGACCTGACCTCCCATGACCACATAATCCCCAAGGCATACACTACCGCTGATCCCGACTTGTCCGCAAAGGATGCAAGCCTTACCGATCTTCACGTTATGCCCGATATGCACCAGATTATCGATCTTGGTTCCTCGGCCGATCAATGACTCACCAACGCGGGCACGATCAATCGCACAGTTTGCGCCCATTTCCACACAATCTTCAACGCGCACCCTCCCGATCTGAGGAATCGCAACATGCGAATCGGTGGCGGCATCAAAGCGATAACCAAAACCGGGAGTGCCAATAACCACACCCGGTCCGATAATACAGTTTTTCCCGATTTCCGTGTAAGCACCCAGAACGGTGTTCGGTCCAACCCTCGTTCCTTTTCCAATCGACACATGGGCGCCCACAAAGGCATGGGCATCCAAAACAACTCCGTCTCCAATCGACGCACCCGCCTCAATCACCACAAAGGGGCCAACGGTTGCCGCAGGAGAAACATAAGCTTCCGTAGCAATGAGTGAGGAAGCATGGATCCCGGGATCCGGCAGCGGCCAAAGCATCCGTTCCACTCTCAGGCACACCTCGATCATGGCCTTCATCGGATCCGCCACGCGGATCAAAGTGTTTCCCGATGCAATTGGAATCTCCCAATCCGATCCGACGACCAGGCAGACCCCCGTATAGCCCGCAAGTTCGCTCACGTGCTTGCGATCCCCGATGAAACAAAGGTCACCCGGCTGCAAGCGATCAGGGGACGCAATGTCGCGAATCGCAACCGCAGTTCCCTCGACCCGGCTACCGGGCATCCAGGACGCCACCATTTCCACTGAAAGACCGAGTTCCATCATGATCCAGCACTATCCACACAATGCCTCAAAACGCCAGAACATTTGAGACTCGAAAAACAAAAAGCCCCGCATTTCAGCGGGGCCGGAAAAACATCAATTGAGTCTCCTACCGGAGACATTCGATGGGATCAGTTTGCGGCGGGAGCACTCGTATTGAGCGCTTCAAGCACATCATTGGTGATATCGAAAGAACTGTCCGCATAGAGCACCACACTACCTTCAACATTCAAAGCCAAGGTTGCGCCCTTGTCCTTGCATACCTTTTTGATAGCGTCTTTCACCTCGTCGAGGTGAAGGCTGATGATGTTATTACGGCGCTCACCGAGGGTGCGCTCCGTGCGTTGACGCAGCTGATTGAACTCGGCTTCCTTGGCGCGGAAAGACTCAATTTCGCTTTCGATCTTCTTCTTGATCTCATCGACTTTGGCGGTGTTCAAAGCCGGATTCTCGGACTCTTCCTGAAGCTTATTGATTTCTTCCGCAGCAGTACGGAGCTTCTCGCCTTCCGCTTCGAGCTCTTCCCGTGCAGTGGTGACAGAAGACTCAAACTTCACTTGAGCGTCCTGAAGACGGGTGTATCCGGCCAGCGCTTTGTTGACATCGACAGTTACCAGATTGGGGGCTTTCTGTGCGTTGAGAGAGAAAGCCAATCCGCAAATGGCCAGACTGAGTAGGACTTTTTTCATAGGGTTTGTAATGATCAGTGTGATATGTGTTTTCAGAAACGAGTACCAAAAGAGAAATGAAATTGACCGCCTTTGTCGTTAACCGCGTCAGAGGTAATCGGAATACCGTAATCCAAACGCATTGGGGCGCCCATGACAAGCATTCGGATCCCAAATCCGAAGTTGTCATTGTAATTGGCGGGATTGAAGTCGAAATCTTCGGGATTGAGGAATCCCCAATCATAGAAAGTCACAAACTGGAACTGCTCCGACAACTGGAATTGGTATTCCAAGGAGAGGAACCCGTAGGTATTCCCACCGGTCGTTACACCGTTAGAGGTTTTGGGACCAACTTCACGG
>JAQVLM010000541.1 GCA_028704125.1 Opitutales bacterium | reverse complement strand
ATGCAAATTTGGCCGGAGCGTTCTTTGGAGCAGGCTTTTTTGGATGCGCTGTCCTCATCATCTGAGACGGAGGGCAAGGCATGAGATCCATCTGGGTCATATTCTGCAAGGATCTTGTCGACACCCTGCGGGATCGGCGGGCACTGCTCGCTTCAGTGCTCATGCCCATTCTCCTTTTCCCTCTGCTAATGTTGATCATGGTCGGGGTTCAGTCGAAGATGCGCGAAACCGACAGCGAGCGGACTTTGCGCCTCGGGATCGTCCACCACGGAAATGCGAAGGAATGGGTCGATGAATTGAGGCATCGCAAAGGGATTTCGGTGGTCGATGACTTCGGAGTAACCGGGATCGCGGCCAAGCTTGACCGCGATGAGGTGGATGCCGTGATTCTGATGAGTCGCGACTACGACGCCATGCGGAAGTCGGAGACGGGCACCGCTTATATGAGTCTCTACTTCAGGGGAGGCCGGAAGCTCTGGGTCAAAGACCGCATCTCGGATGATCTCGACCAACTGCGAGAGGAGCTTCAGGATGCCCGTTATGCCGGACTCGGTATCTCCCGGAGTCAATTGAAGGTCATGGAGTGGGGCGCCGTCGACTTGTCAACTGTGCGGGAGATTCTGGGCATGGTGGGTGGTGGCATTGTTCCGTATTTTTTCGTATTCCTTGCTTTTATCGGATGCATGCAGCCTGCTGTTGATCTCGGAGTCGGTGAAAAGGAGCGGGGTTCGCTGGAAACCCTCATGTGTGCGCCGGTTGGCCGCCTCTCCATCCTTGCTGGAAAGTTCCTGGTGGTTTCCGGTTTTGGTTTGATGTCGGCGCTTTTGAGTGTAGCCAGCCTGTTTGTGTCCGTCCAAATGGTTTCGGTGTTTTTCCCGGACGCCATGCCAGCGATGATCATGGACACACTGTGGGATATTCTCCGGCCCGGAGTCATCCTGCTGATCCTCGCCTTGTTGATCCCGATTTGTGTGGTGTTCGGTTCGGTTATGCTTTGCTTGTCGATGGTATCGAATTCATTCAAGGAAGCCCAATCCCTCATGAGTCCGCTTCTCCTGATCGTCATTGTTCCCGTGGCAATCGGGCTCCAGCCAGGGCTGGAAATCGGTGCCCGGACCCTCTTGATTCCCTTTCTCAATGTCACGCTCATCACGAAGGCGATTATTGCTGGTTCAGCAACCGCATCCCAAATCCTGATCTGCTTTGGAAGCATGGGAGCACTTGCCATCCTATCCCTTCTCATCTGCCGTCTGGTGCTCAATCGCGAGACGGTCTGGCTGCGCAACACCTGACCCTTGTTTCTGTGGGCATGGTTTTGCCTGATACGATTCGAGCGTATTCCCGTATCGAGGCAACGGATCCGTCCATCTCATTTGCTTGCCTCTGTCACCGGCCCGGTGCACACTGTCACCAACTCCTACGAATCCGGACGCGATGCGATGACCTCCAAAACCAACGCCGCTGCTTCAGGCACAGTTTCGCGCTTAAGCGCCAGGTATGACGCTCTCGGGCTTT
This sequence comes from Opitutales bacterium, assembly GCA_028704125.1. Classification (GTDB taxonomy): domain Bacteria; phylum Verrucomicrobiota; class Verrucomicrobiia; order Opitutales; family JAFGAQ01; genus JAFGAQ01. The sequence goes on along the minus strand of JAQVLM010000541.1, from coordinate 1,018 downwards.
CCGTGTTGAGGACGGAGTTGTCATCGGGGGATGGGATGGAAATGATTGGAGAGGAAACCGACGACAACCCCTTGGCGCCACAAGCGGGTTTGCTTCAGGATGCCTCCGGCAGTCATGGACCGATGTCCACTCCCTTGGAGTCACCTTTGCAATCCCCACTTCTGCCATCCACCTCTCTCACGGAAAGGGAATTACTGAGCGAGGGCAGCAAGCGCCTGGAGTTCAAATACGACTACATCGGCCGTCGCGTCAGCAAACAAGTCTGGACCCATACCGGTGGCTCATGGACCGACGAAAGCACCACCGCTTTCGTCTACGACGGCTGGAACCTCATCGAGGAAGTTTCGACTTCATCCCAAACCGCCTCCATCAACCACTACACCTGGGGCCTCGACCTCTCAGGGAGTCTCCAAGGCGCAGGCGGCGTAGGCGGTTTGCTATCTGTGGTGTGCGCACCCTTTACCGAAAGCGGGTTGATCGGCGATTGGCTATTGCCTATTGGCTATGTGCCACTCGCCCTGAGCGGAGTCGAAGGGCCCGCACCCTCCACCTTCCACTACACCTTCGACCTCAACGGCAACGTCTCCGAACTCCTCGACGCCACCGGATCCATCGCCGCCCACTACGAATACGGCCCATTCGGCGAACTCACCCACGAATTCATCTCTTCAAATTCTCACCTCTCACTTCTCACTTTTAACTTCAGCACCAAGTATCACGATAGTGAGACTGGGTTGCTCTACTACGGCTACCGCTACTACGACCCGTCAACAGGCCGTTGGCTTAACCGCGACCCGATTGAGGAATCCGGCGGCCTGAACCTCTACGGCTTCGTCGGCAATGATGCGGTGAATCGCTGGGATTTGCTGGGGATGGCATGGACTATTGATAGAATAAAAGACCTCCTAGAAGAGTGTATATGCAAGTATGATGTATTAGAAGCGAAAGAACTAAAAATAGTAATAGATTTATTGCCGATTCGCATGTTCGACAAGGCGTTTAAGCAATATTTAACAAA